>CAYUJC010000095.1:0-8557 GCA_964444945.1 uncultured Desulfuromonas sp. | reverse complement strand
GGAGCTGTCCTCTCCCTTGGTTCCGCTCCGAAGCATGCTCAGGCACGCCCTGGTCAAGGCCCCGTGCTGACGTGCGGGCCAGGTTATAATGCTCAACTGGCGCTGGAGGTTAAGCTCGGTATTTACCGCGACCACCTGCCCGCGCTCAAGCTCTGTTTCAAGGGCCAGGCGGGATAGACAGCTGACCCCTAACCCTGCCTGTACCGCCTTCTTGATCGCTTCGGTGTGGCCGAGTTCTAAACGGCGCTCGAGCTGGTCTACATTGAGCCCAAGCGCCGCTTCAAATACCTCGCGCGTACCGGAACCAGGCTCGCGCATAATCCAGTTTTCATCCAGCAATTGCGCGCGCCTGACCAGTTTTGCGCTGGCCCACGGATGCTGCGGAGCGCAGATAACCAACAGTTCATCATCACGCCACGGAATGCACTCCAGCTCCACAGCGTGGCATGGTCCCTCAATTATCCCAACATCCAGCGCGGTGGAGGCCACCGCCTGCACCACCGCCTCGGTATTCCCCACCATCAGCTGTACCTGCGCACGCGGATAGCGCCGCACAAACTCTCCCATCAACAGTGGCAACACATAGTTACCGATGGTAGTGCTGGCTCCAATATGCAGATGCCCGATTGGTTCATCCCACGAGGTATCCAGCATAAGGCGCAGCTGCGCCACCCGACTGAGGATATCCTTGGCGCAGGGGAGCAACATCCGTCCTTTTTCGTTCAGATGCAGCTTCCGCCCCCGCCGTTGAAACAGTGGCCCGCCATGATATTCTTCCAACTGGGCCAGGGCCATACTGACCGCCGCCTGTGTCAGCCCCAACGCCTTTCCCGCTTCTGTTGCATGGCCTGATTCGGCCACGCGCACGAAAATCTCCAAGCGCCGCAATGTCAACATATGTCCTCCAGATTCTCTTCTGCTCTTTTTCGTTACATATAACCACCTGGTAGCAGCTGCTGCTCTCAGTATTGCATAAATATTATTTATGTTTTTGTAAAAAATTATCGATTTTTATTTATGTAAAGGCTCTGCTAACGTAACCATCAGATTCTATCCGAAACCTACGCGCGGAGACCTGATATGCCTAACACCGCAAAGATCACATTCATTATTGCCGCTGGATTCTGTCTGCTGCCGGGAATCAATCCAGCCGTCGCCCTGGGAATAGGGATACTCTTCGGCCTGATGGGGCAGAATCCATGGCCGCAGCTCAGCGCCAGAGCGAGCGGAATACTTTTGCAGACCGCCGTAGTCGGCCTCGGTTTCGGCCTGCCCCTCGCCCAAGTGTGGCAGGTAGGACGCGAATCGTTCAGCGTAACCATCGGCGGCATCCTCTTCACCCTCGGCCTTGGATATGTACTGGGGCGCCTGTTGCACATCCCCGCCCGCACCAGCATCCTGATTGCGTGTGGAACCGCCATCTGCGGCGGAAGCGCCATTGCCGCCATAGCCCCGACAATCCGCGCCAGAGATGACGAATCTGCTATCGCCCTGGCAACAGTCTTTACCCTCAATGCCATCGCGCTCGTCCTGTTTCCCTGGGTGGGACATTACTTAAGTATGGGGCAGGAACAGTTCGGCACCTGGGCCGGAATCGCCATTCATGATACCAGCAGCGTAGTGGGAGCAGCAGCGAGCTACGGCGACATCGCCCTCGAACGCGCCACCACCGTCAAGCTCACCCGCGCGCTGTGGATAGTGCCCCTGGCGCTTGCCGCAAGCACCCTGACCAGAACCGGGCAGCGCGTAAAAATCCCGCTGTTTATCGTACTGTTCATTGCTGCCGCCGCCATCCACACCCTCTTCCCCCAGGCACAACCTGTGTGGCAGATATTAACCACAGGGGCAAAGCATATTCTGGTGCTGAGCCTGTTCTTCATCGGCAGCGGCCTCTCCCGCACCCTGTTGCGTCAAGTGGGGCTGCGCACCTTTACTCAGGGAGGGCTGTTATGGTTGGCAATAAGTGGTATCACGGTAATGTTGGTGCAGATGGGGATTATTTGAAGTAGGCGGGGATAAGGACATCTTAAGTGAACCAGCAATGCAACCTTGATTGTATAAGTCGAGACGATGAATGCTGTATGAATTGCCAGCGAACAATGCACCACATTGCCTACATCTACTCAAAAATTAATAACCTTGAACCATCTCGCTTCTTATAGTACAAATATCACTTATTACAAAACTTATCTATTCAAGCTTTCCCAAGCCTTAGCCTAGAATCAAAACATTACATGGAGTTATCAAAAATAGAACTTCGGTTATTGAAGATTACACCAAGTTTTTTCAATGTAGAGAGAAACCGCAGTCTTAGCAGGTATGTGCCAAAGCAAGCTTCTGAGGGCTATTATCCGGTGGCCTGACCTTGAACTGCAATCTGCGCAATTCGTTATTGATTTTGACTTGTCCACTCTGGATGAAAAAGGTGTTTGGGCAACAGCTACTGTGGGTCTTTATGATGAGCAGGGGAAGCTCTGGGTCGGTAAAGATCTCTCTTATATCATTGTTGATTGGAGAGAACAAAATAAGGCTGACTCCAGGATTAACATTACAACGAATGAGTGGAGTTGATGCTTTTATGATTTATTACGCTCGCAAAGACCAGGAATTGCAAGACCATCTTACAGAGACCGCAACACTTGCAAAAGCATTTGCCAGAGTTTTTGGCTGTGAGAATGCTGGCTATTTGGCCGGTCTGCTACACGATTTAGGGAAATACACCCAAGCTTTTCAAGTCTATCTGAAACGGAGCCTGAGAGGTGAAGAAGTAACTCGTGGCGAAGTCATTCATGCCTTACAAGGTGCAAAATTAATAGAAGAAACAATTAAAGATCACTTAATTTCGGACATCATCGGCAATGTCATTGCAACACACCATGGTGGATTGTTCGATAATATTGCCGACGGTGAAAGGACATTGTCCGTCAAAACCAATAAGTGTGAAGATAAACTCCATTACGCTGAAGCTGTAAAAGAATTTTTTCCCAGCATCGACGAAGTAGAATTGAAAACGGAAATTTTGAGTTTTTGTCAGACAAGCCAAGCGAAAAAACTGAATCCGTCTTTCATGCTGCACCTTCTGACGAAGGCGATTTATTCCTGCGTTGTGGATGCTGATAGATGCAACAGCGCGGATTTGAAAATTAACGACTCAATAACTAATTGGGTGGATTTAATTCAACGACTCGAAGATCATCTGAGTTCTTTTTCCGATGAGAGTGGCATCAATAAAGTCCGTAAGAATATATCGGCGCAATGCCAACAAGCGAGTAGTCGGCAACTGGGAATTTACACGTTGTCTGTTCCAACCGGAGGAGGAAAAACGCTGTCGAGCATACGCTTCGCCTTGAAGCATGCTAAAAAGCATAACTTGAAACGCATTATTTACATTATCCCTTATCTATCAATCCTCGACCAAACTGCGGCCAAAATGCGCGAAATTTTTTCGGATGACAGTGGTGAAGTGATTTTAGAACATCATTCCAACATCGAATTGCAGGAAGATGACTATGCCGAGGAGCAGTACCGCCTGTTAACTTCCCGCTGGGACAGCCCGATTATTTTGACTACGATGGTTCAGTTTTTAGAAACGATTTACAGCAACAAAGCGTCAAAGCTCCGCAAGTTTCATAATATGTCGGAGGCAGTTCTGATTTTTGATGAAATACAGGCTCTACCAATAAAGTGCGTCCATCTGTTTAACGAAGCGATCAACTTTCTGCAAACCTTCGGAAGCTCAACCATTCTTCTCTGTACGGCTACACAGCCGCATCTTCATAAGACGGAGCGCCCGGTACTACTATCTGACAAACCAGATATTGTCAGGATTGCACCGGACGCGTTGAAGCTTTTTGAGCGAGTTCACATTGAAGATAAGACCCAACCTGCTATGGATCACGAACAAATTGCCGAGTTGGTCAAAGCGCAAATAGAACAGGGTAAAAGCACACTTGTTATTCTGAACACCAAAGGTGATGCGCTTAAAGTGTATGAAAAATGCAAGCTAATTGAGTGTGAGAAAGCATTTTTGACGACCGACCTCTGCCCCGCTCATCGGTTAAATGTTCTTGATCGATTACGAAAAAATCTGGACCCCAAAACAAAGCGAGTAACATTGTGCGTCAGTACGCAACTAATTGAGGCAGGCGTAGACATATCGTTTGACTGTGTAATTCGCGCTGAGGCCGGTATGGACAGCATTATTCAGGCGGCTGGGCGTTGCAACCGCAATCAAGAGAATCCAACACCACAGTCAGTCTTTGTCGTCAATGTCAAAGGTGAAAAACTTTCACGGTTGCAGGAAATCAAGGATGGCAAGAATATTACGGCAAGAGTGTTACGTGAAAATCAAGGCAAGGTTGTGTTGAGCGATGAAGTGATTGATCAATATTATCAATATTATTTCTATGACCAGCAAAAAGGTAAGAATATCGGAAAAATGGATTTCAGGTCAAAAGATGGCAATACAACGATCTACAATTTGCTCAATGATAATCCATTGGGGACAGTCGCCTACCGGAACCGCAACAACAGGAATTACACTGGCTTGCCCAGTGCTTTCCGAACTGCCTCGGATGCATTCTCCGTGATTGAGGGCGTCCAGATCGGCGTTGTTGTCCCTTATGGCGATGCACTGCAACTCGTTGATGCATTTCAAAGTAGTTACAATCCGAAACAAAAAATGCGCATTTTGAAACAGCTGCAGAAATACACGGTCGCGGTATATTCACCTACTTTCAATGAACTAAAACAGGCCGTTAGTATTGTGAGTGACTCTTTTTATTTGCTAAGTCCTGATTATTACGATGCGGAAGAACAAGGGTTGAAGCGTGAGGCTATGTTTTCTTTGTTGAATGCGTAATTAAGGGGAGGTATCAGGATGGTTAAAATACGTAACTCAGTTGAATTCAAGATCACGGGACGATACGCCCTGTTTGCTGATCCTATTACACGGATTGGCGGAGAGAAATTCTCTTATCAGATTCCGACCTACCAGGCCATAAAAGGGATTCTTGAAAGTGTGTATTGGAAGCCGACTTTTGTTTGGTATATCGATGCCGTACGGGTCATGAAAAAGATTCAGACCGAGTCCAAAGGCATTAAACCATTAAAAATGAATGACGGGGGTAAAAACGAACTCTCCTACTACACCTATTTGCGGGATATTGAATACCAAGTTCTTGCTCATTTTGATTGGAATTACCAGCGCGAAAACCTTAAAGACGACCGTAATGAGCACAAGCATCACAACATCGCCAACCGCTGTATTGAAAAAGGAGGACGGCGAGACGTTTTCCTCGGCACACGGGAATGCCAAGGATATGTTGAACCCTGCATTTTTGGTGAAGGTGAAAGTGATTATGACTGCTATGGTGAACTTGATTTCGGTGTGCAGTTTCACGGATACGACTATCCCGATGAAACAGGAAAAGACGAACTGGTTGTTCGTTTGTGGAGAGCCAAGATGAAAGATGGTCTCATTGAGTTCCCAATGCCGAAAGACTGCGACTCTTCTTTGCGACGTTTTATCCGCAAGATGTCGGCAAAAGAATTCGAGACTAACCGGAACTTTTTACTTATCGATAACGATCCTGCTATAGCGGATTTATTATCGGAGGGATAATTATGAGTTTCTGGCAAAATTTGGTGGACAGTTACGACAAAAACGCTGATGCGTTAAAAACAACCTATCCTCTTTCGACAACATCTATTTCTAACAACAGTGATATTATTGCCGTAATTGTCATTGATGGTAACGGTAATTTTCAAAAGAAGAGTTCTTATGCGGCAAAAATTGAAAAGGTAAAAAAAGATAAAAAAGCAGAAAACTATATTACTCCTCCAATTTCCATCACGATCCCGGTTACGGAAGAAAGTATGGGAAGGTCAAGCGGTATTTGTCCACATCCTGTTTTTGACCAATACGGATATCTGAAAGGAGACGGCAAGAAATATGACGCCTATATCACTCAACTGAAAGATTTTGCTGAATCCACATTTGCAACCAAACAGATTGAGGCAATTTATAAGTATGTTGGGAAGCGAAGCATCGCCACAGACTTATCGGAAATGGACCCGAAAGACAAAACATATATTATTTTTCAGGTTGAAACGCCTGGCAATCCCCAAACGAAGGTTTGGGAAAACGAAATATTTTACAGTGCGTGGCATCAATATTATCTGGCTGAAAAAAGAAAAAAAGCCACCAAGAAAAAATGCGCTGAAGAAGAATTGGAAATCAATAAAAAACTATCTTCTGCTGAAAAGAAAAACTTAAAAGAACTAATTCAACTGAAAGATATGATATCGCTGGACTATATTACAGGTGACGAGCACCAGCCTATTGCTACATTCCATCCCAAAAAAATTTCCAACGCCACGGCAAACTCAAAGCTTGTTTCAGATAACGATAAAACAAACTACACCTTTCGAGGGAAATTCAGCGAATCTTTTGAAGTTGTTTCAATTGGGTATGAAACCAGTCAAAAAGCCCACCAGTTTCTGCGGTATCTCATAAATGACCGAGGATATTTCTGTGGCGAGCAAGTAATTCTATCCTTCACTGTTGGCTCCACAAAGAAATTATTGCCACCACCCGTTGAAGACGGAAGCCTTTCAGCTTTTATGCTGGCATCAAAAACTCAAACCCAAACTGAAAGTGACTCGCAAATTGTTCTTAGTGCAGAGACAGGTTTTGACTACGCTGATGCACTAAAGAATGCGCTTTCCGGCTTTAGATACGGCAACAACTTAGAGAGACATAATAAAACAGCGGTGATTACACTGGATGCAGCGACAACGGGGCGCTTAGCCATCACTTTTTACCGTGAATTAGACCGAAGCGAATATCTCGAAAAAATAGCAGACTGGCATTATGGCTGTAAGTGGAATCAAAAGTTCTGGGACAAAGAAAATAATAAATATGTTCCTTACAGGGGGGCACCGTCTGCAGATAAAATAATTGAGGCGGTTTATGGCAAGCCTCGCGGCAGAAAAGATGAGAGCTATATCAAAATTAAAAAAGCAGCAAGAGAACGTTTGATTCGCTGTATTTTTGATGGAGCGTTTTTACCAAAAGATTATGTAGTGGCAGCTGTCCGGCGGACTTCCTGTCCCTTGGGAATTACAAAAGATGGGAAGTTTGACCGCAATGGTTTTGAACGAATTCTAGCAACGACATGCGCATTGATACGTAAACATTATCAACAAGGTGGGAAGGAGGATTTCAAATTGAGCATAGAACTCGAAAGAGCGGATCGTGATTATCTTTACGGCAGACTGCTTGGCGCAGCGGATAAATTGGAGGAATACGCTCTCTACAAAAAAAATAATAGCCGCATTGTGACTGCGGCGATCCGTCACATGCAAACCTTTGCCCAACATCCGTTTAGAGCTTGGCAAACGATTCACAGCTGTCTAAATCCGCATATCCAAGCAGTAAAAGGCGGCTTTGCATTTAACGAAATTCAAGAGATTATGCAGCAGTTTATCTCTGGGGATTATGAAAAAAATACGCCGCTGAATGGCTCGTATCTTATTGGGTATTACCACGAACGAGCTTACATAGACAGTCTTGTTAAAAAAGCAACTGACAAAAAGGAATTAACCGTGAACGGCGAACAGGAGGCAAACAATGACTAATAGTAAAACGCTTTCGAACAAAATAGATTTTGCGGTGATAATCTCAGTGAATCGAGCGAACCCGAACGGAGATCCATTGAACGGTAACCGTCCCCGCCAAACCTACGATGGTTACGGTGAAATTTCAGACGTTTGTCTAAAACGAAAAGTTCGCAATCGTTTGCAAGATATGGGTCAATCAATCTTTGTTCAGTCAGATGACAACCGCGCTCAGGGGGATGAATTCCGTTCTCTTAATGACCGCTTTAATGCTGCAAAACTTACAGATACGAGAAGTGACTCGTGCATGAAATGGTTTGATGTTCGTGCTTTTGGTCAAGTCTTTGCGTTTAAAAAGAAAGGGGCGGGGAAAAAAGGCAAGGATGTGGATAATTCGGAGGAAAATACGGATGCGGTTTCCATTGGAATCCGAGGGCCCGTAACCATTCAGAGTGCGTTTAGCGTTGAGCCGATCACGCCAGATAGCTTGCAGATTATCAAGAGTGTCAATCTTGAAACCGAAAAAAACCCAGACAAAAAGGCCTCGGACACTATGGGGATGAAGCACCGTGTTGATAAAGGAATTTATGAGACCTACGGTGCCATCAATACCCAACTTGCGAGCAAAACGGGTTTTTCTGATGACGATGCAGAGCAAATCAAAAAAGCTCTGCAGACCCTGTTCGTCAACGACGTTTCTTCTGCTCGGCCAGAGGGAAGTATGGAAGTGTTAAATGTTATTTGGTGGAAGCACAATTCACCCTTAGGACAATATTCGTCGGCCAAAGTGCATCGCTCTCTCACTGTTAATCCGGATGGTACTTTCGTAATCTCCGAGCTGAAAAATCTGAATCCTGAGATTCTTGATGGACTTTAAATGTGCCCAGAATCCGATTACATCATGCTCTCGGCCTTGCAACACTACATGTTCTGCCCG
>CAYUJC010000094.1:0-8668 GCA_964444945.1 uncultured Desulfuromonas sp. | reverse complement strand
GGGCGGCGATGCCCGAGGCGCAGGTGGCGGCGCCCTTGGTGCCGCGGGGGATTGCGTTATTACACCCTGCGGATGAAAGCGCAGTCGAGGAAGAAGGCCCGGTTGATATCGAAATTCATCTGGAGGATTTGTACGGCAACCAGCTTGAGCCCGACTTTGAACTTCTCAAGGGGCTTGAATGGCAAATGGAAAGCGATTCCGGGGAGGTCAGACAGGGTATCGTCAATGACAAGATCATTACCGTAGCGCAAATTGATTTGCGCGAGCGCTTCACTTTCTCGATCAAGGAACTGGGCGTTGTCGTAGAAGCACAGAGGGCGTAAGCAAGATGAGTATGATGAATTACCCGAAAGAGCAGAATACCCTCACCGTAAGTTGCCACGCGACAGCGGAAAGCACGGCACAGAAAAAGGTGTTCAAGGTCTGGCAGCCAGTGTACGCAGCCGTAATCCTGCATCCCTCCCTCGGTTGCCCGCTGATTATCGAAAACCCTGCATCGATCAGCCTATATATTGTGGCCAACTGGAACTTTGCCAAAGTCTTCGCCGAAGGCAGTGCTCGTGGTGACGAAAAGGGCGCGATCGGGGGCAACAACATCAAGCTCGTTATTGCCCAGAGCCTCAAACTACTGCCCTGGAAAGAAGCGAACGCAGCACTCAAGGACCCGAGCAAGGTCACCAGAAAACTTTACCCATCACGAGAAGACGCCTTTGCTAATATCTCCTGCACCAATCTGGGGGAACTGAATCCGGAATTACAGAATCGTTCGGGGCAGCATTTTGCCAATCTCCGCTCAGCGACCGTAGCGCAACTTCAAACGGCACAGCTTAAGAACCTGTACCAAATTGAACTGAAAAACCTCGCCAATATCGAGCCCGGCAACATGTACGATTGTTTCTGGTCCGGCAAAAATACAGAACCCCAGCCTGTCGATCTCAACGACAGCTATCTGGACAGTCAGGATCGCCTGACGCGAAAATACGTCTTTCAAAACTTTTACAAATATAAAAATGATGGCAACGGCGCACCGCAGGACGCACTGACATACGCCTTCAAGGTCGGGGACAACGGGGTTATTTTCGAAGAGGACCCTGAAACCCCGATTATAAACCGGCACCCGATCTATCTGCCGCCAGTCGGAAAAGAAAAACTGAACCTCGGCCACCTTACCGATATCCATGTGTCGTCAAAGCAACAGGCCTATAAAGGTCGCAAGGCCACTGTTATTCCCGGAGTCGATGAGGCTATCTCGCCGCCCATTGGTGCTAAAGCCAATAACAATGGCGATAACTTTTTTGACCTGCTGCAACAGTTTGGTGGCGACAATGATGTCGATCTTCTGGTGATAACCGGTGACCTCTACGACCACATCCACAACTTCGACCCGCGCAGCCGCACTATCGAAACCACTGGCAACCTCTGGGAGGCGATGTATGTGGACAGCATTAAAGCCGTTCAGCAGCGCGCCGATGAATTTCCATACGGCATCGACGGAATCGTCGTCTACTCACTGCTGATCCATTACTACAACACCTATGAAAAACCGCTCTTTATCACTTCCGGTAACCATGAGGCGTATGAGTATCCGTATGGGATATCGCCACGAATTCCCAAAATAGGCAAATTCAACGCTGGGATCCCGCTCGATCACAACCTGACCATCTATGAGGCAATTCTTCTGTATGGGCCGGGCTACGACAAACTGATCCCCTTTCCAAAAACATCTGACGGCCTGGCGGGCTTTCGATTAAATTTCAAATCAAGTAATTTTGATTGGTTTTTTTCTGTATTTACTCCCCTGGTCGATTATTGGCAGAGCTTTGGCGACCAATGTATAGTCTGCCTGGAGTGGGGAGACGGCGAGGACTATCTTATCTCCAATCTAATACGTCGTGGTGGTGACCTGCCACGCGCCACGCAAAGCCTGAACCCCTCACAGCGCGATCTGGTGGAAACTGCACTAGAGGAAAACAAAGAGACCGTGCTGTGCAGCCACTTCACCCTGGTGAACTACAGCTTGGACAAACCTTTGCGCGAAACAGGTGAGGTGGGCGTGGAGAAGTTTCTGCTCAGCCCCTATGATCACGGCTCCGGCCTGAAAGACCGCTCTTCACTGTACGGCAGGTTTCTCAACCACTCGCAGTTGAAACTCTCACTGGCGGGACATTCTCATCGTGCCGGACTTTATGCCTGCGAGCAGATCAAAGTGAAATCCTCTCCCTCCACTTACAGTGCATTGAATACAAGGGAAATGGGTTCTGCGCCTATGGTCAATCCAGCGCAAACAGTCGAATATATTTCACACATCACCACCCGTGGCATTCATCCTGAAGATGCCAATGCCAAACATATCGGGAATAACGCAAACACCAAACTGCTCGTTTCCGCCAGTGCAGGGCCTATTCCCAAACAGAACCTGCAGGGCGAAATGAGCGGCCAGGGGATGGAATACCCTTCCGGCAGCAAGATCAATGCTGACGGCACCATCACCCTGCTGAAAAGCACCAAAGAGCAAGCCAAACCCCGCTTTGCCGTAGCCTGCGATTATATCGATATTCTAGAAAACGGTTTCTGGGAGCACTTCAAAGCCGTGGGTAGTGACGGCGAATTTGAACTTAAGATTTGCTGGGAAAAGATACACCCGGAATTTCCTGAGGATAAGAGGGGGGAGTTTATTGAAAGTGTGACGTTGTGGCTGGTGGGGGGTGGACGGACAAAACAACTGGAATCAAGCCTGAGAATGTCTGGTGATGATATGATCGTTGCTTTTCCAACAACATTTTCAGACCAGATGAAGAAAGACTTTACGCAAGATGTCTTCTTTCTTTCACTTAAGTTCAATGCTAATGCGACACAACACCTTTCCGGCTTCAAAGATTACGACTACGAATCTCCCTGGAATATTCAGGTAGGGATATACGACAAGAAGGGGCGTGAAGTTCAAGACCGACCTGAAAATCATAAGCCCATTCTTGACAGCCCTTTGGGGCATTGGATGAACAAAAAACTTAACACGCCTGACAAAGACCCTGCGAAGTGGCAGATCATGCGGCATAAGGAATTTGGCGAAGTGCCATATTTTGATTGGCGTGCAGAGCAATGGCCTACTGAATTTAGTTACCAGATTAAGAAAAGCAGAGCATGAAAAAACAATCACAAACAATAATCTCTCTCTTTATCCTCCTTATAATAGCGACTACAGTGAGTATGGGCATGGACATATTTAAAAATGATTTTGAGAAACGGTGGGAAGAGCTCTCCAGCGATGTTCAAAAACTCAACAAATACACAGCAACACACTCGGCAGAGCTACAGAAAATTAAAGTGGGTGACAAAGACCTTACTGGGGCTATTTTTACCGGGGCGACATTTTCAGATGTTGAATGGGGTGGCACCATCCTTGAGGAAGCTAAATTCACCAAAACTGTATTTAAAAACTGTACGTTCATGAGAAGTCTTCACTGGAATAGCATATTCACAGATGTCCTCTTTGATAATTGCTCATTCCATGGTGTCGAGTTCGGTGGCAGTACCATGCTGGACGTGCGCTTCAAGGGCTGCAAAATCACAGACAGCCGTTTGAAAGAGCTGAAGGGCAATGAGTTGCTGATTGAAGATACAGTGCTTGAAGAAAGAACCTCGCTAGCATGGTCAAGTATTCCGATGACGTTTCGCAGGTGTACTCTTGATGGTGTCGGTTTGTCGGGCATGAAACAGCCCAACGCAATGACCATTGAAGACAGTCTGTTGGATGAAGTTGACTTTGGACGAGGCTATTTCTCCGACGTGGTGTTGCGACGGGTGACGCAAGGTGAGGGACCAACACGATTCAATAGCGCCATTGCAGACACAATCTCTTTTGAAGACGTGGATATGACCCGAGGTGTTTCACTGGCCTATATGACAGCAAAATCAATCCGCATCTCTGGCGGAACCTTTAGAGGAGCTACGGAGGGAGCAACGATAGCCAAATTAACTGCACGAGATGCAACCCTGCCTCTGTTTGATATGAGTGAATCTCAAATGGCCTTCGTTTCAATAAGCAACTGCCAAATGTACGATATTGCCTTGTGGGATTGCTTTGTTGATGAATATTCAGTCACCAATTCCACCATTGATATAATTCGAGGCAAAAATTTCAAAGCCGATACCGTCGTCTGGGATAACGTCACCCTTGACGGTAAGGTCGACCTGACCAATGTCCAGGTCAAAGATTTCCGTCCCACCCGCCTTAAGCGCGGGCCTAAGCTACAGTTGATCACCACCGGTTCGAATATGCGGTTCAATTAATGGTTACGTGGCAAGGGACACGAAGGTGGCACCTTATCACGCAAAGCCTGAACCCTTCACAGCGCGATCTGGTGGTAATGGCTGTTTAAGACGAAGCAACGCGCCAAACTTCCGGTTCTTGATTTTGCAGTTACTTCCAACCATATCCATCTACCTGTGGTCCACAGCGATAAAGATGTTATCCCAACCAGCCTGCAGTTCGCTGTGGGGGAGAACAGCACAGGAGTTCAATGACAGGAAAAAGTGTAAAAAGATCTCTGTGTCTCAATTCTGTCACAAACTCACCTCTGCCCAGAATGAGATCATCGCCGCCAAGGGCCTTATCTGCAAAAAGTTCTGCGCAGCAACCGTTTTGACACCAAGCATATAGGTACGGCATAACGTTCCATAACTATTCTGCTCCAATAAAAGAGATTGCCATCAGCGCTGTTTCGTTGTTCACTTAACCGATGAATAAAAACCTTCAATCAATGTCGCCCACATCCCTGATTCATGCAGAGAATCTGGCAGAAATTCTCCCAGAACTGGCAGCCTTAAAAGGGGTGCAACAGCCACGGGAATATCACGCCGAGGGGGATGCGTTTACCCATACGTGCCTTGCGGTAAAATCATTGCCCCTAGATGCAGATGAGCGTGTGCAGTGGGCCGTGCTTCTGCACGATATCGGTAAAGCGCAAACAAGCGAATTAATCGACGGACGCTGGCGCTCACATGGGCACGATAGGGCAGGTGCCGACATGGTGCCGTCTATTTTAGCGCGTTTCGGGAAGGAATCACTGAGTCAAGATGTAGCTTGGCTGGTGCGCCATCATCAGTTTGCCCTCAGTTGGGGAGTCGGCACCGATGGTACCCTGAGCCGCAAGCAGCGGCGCTTCTGCCAGCACCCTTTGTTTCCATTATTGGTGCAAGTGGTTCGTGCCGATGCAGCAGGATCATACGGGATAAGTGACAAAGGAAGTATTGTTGATCATATCCTCAGCCTGTTATGACAAGCCCTGATAGCCCCATTGCATCTGCGAAAAACTGGTAAATCTTCCTTTGTAAGAGCCAAAAACTGCAAAGCGATATTTAACACCAAGAAAAATCACCATGGTTGGCCTCCCGACCTTCTGGTGTTTGCGTCTCGTTCCCATGCTCTGCGTGGGAATGCATACTCGAAGGAAAGATGAAGTGGTGAAGGTCTTCACGCGGAACATGAGAGCCAGTAAAAAAGACCTGAGGTTAATCGTTGGAGCAGCGCCTGCGTCCATTTGGTCAAGGTCTATGCAGGTAGCTCCCCCTTGCTGTTCGCTAAGCAACCGTGAGCATGTGGACGTTCTTATAGAGAATTTATATGGCATTCAGTGAGTTTGAGGTAAAGAAAATTGATCGGGCTGCAGCAGAGTTTCTGAAAGCCAGGAGGCCGCCGGTCGAAATACGTTCCAAACTAGATTTGGCCGTTCGCGTTTTGGGCCAAAGCGTGCAGATTGTCGAGATGCGCCCGCATTTTCGCGAGTCATCGACCATCATCGAGTCGCCGGTGGCAAAAGCTACCTACGTCAAAAAACCTCAACGCTGGAAGATATACTGGATGCGCAGCGACCTGAAGTGGCACTCGTATACGCCAGAACCTGAGTCACGCTCTATCGAGGAGTTCTTTGCTGTCGTAAATGACGATGAGAATGGCTGTTTCTTCGGGTAGCAAATAACCAGGCGGCGTAGAAAGGAATCCCCATGAGCGACCTTTTGAACCACCCTCTGATCAGTGAACGTTATTTCTTCCCTCGCAGAGGGACTTTTGCAGACCCTTTTC
The DNA here is from genome assembly GCA_964444945.1 of uncultured Desulfuromonas sp. Taxonomy (GTDB): domain Bacteria; phylum Desulfobacterota; class Desulfuromonadia; order Desulfuromonadales; family Desulfuromonadaceae; genus JAIVHC01. Next base: position 2,586 of record CAYUJC010000094.1, on the reverse strand, counting down.
TGGTTACCTGTAACGACGGCACCCAGCTGGCGTGCAGCTACCATGAGGTTGATCCCCATGCATTGACGCTGGTCCACTTTCACGGCAACGGCGAAATCGTGGATGACTGGCAGGGAGACTTTGTGGATATTATTCAGCAGATGGGCTGCAATGTCTTCCTCGCCGAACTGCGTGGCTACGGACAATCCGGCGGGACGCCCCAGCTGGGGAAAATGCTCGACGATGTGGTTCCGACTATTCAAGCCCTTAAACAGCCGCAACAGCAGCTGATCTTTTTCGGACGCAGTGTCGGATCGATTTTTGCGCTCGAGGCTGCAGCACAATTCCCCCACGCGCGCGGGTTGATACTTGAAAGCGGTGTCGCCGATGTCATGGAGCGCCTCCTGCTGCGCATCACACCCGCAGAACTCGGCGTCGATCGCCAGACCCTGCAACACGCAGTAGACACTCGTCTCAACCACCAACAGAAACTGCGTCAGTTTCAGGGCCCGGTTCTGGTCCTGCATACCCGCCATGACGGACTGGTCGATGTCAGCCATGGCCAACGACTGCATGCCTGGGCGGCAGGCCCTAAACAACTGAAAATCTTTGCACAGGGCAATCACAACGATATTCTGTTTGTCAATGCGCGTGAATACTTCAACCTGGTTGCCGAATTTATCGCCGCCCTCAAGCCAGAATAGATGGAAATGGAAGTGGTGGAATGAAACTATCCAAAAAAGATCTGGCCTTTGGCGCTGGCGCGCTGGCGATACTCCTTGTTGTAGTGCTCGGAACCGACAAAAAGCTTGGGCCGGATGTGCCGGGCGACACGGAACATCAGGCATTCTTTACTCAGCTGGAACAGGGACAGCGCCGCCAAGAGGTAGAGCAGGGGTGTCAGCGCTGCCATCCCGTGGACGAGTTGCCGCAGACCCATCCCCATAAACAGGAGTGCATGGTCTGTCATCAGGCCAAGTGAGAGCCTTTAAGAGATTGAAAGGTCTAGCAGGTGGTAGGGCCCATATGCTGTTGCCAATGGAGATGGCCGTCATGCACGTCTAATGGCTGATAAATGTTGTAATTTAAGACCTGCCCTCCACCTTTGCGGGTCAGGTGCGTTATGTCGTTACGCAGAAGGAGTAGGTGCTATGAAGCGCTGTATGGGGCAGCTCTATCAGGAATATATTTTTATTAAAATAGTTGAAAACGTTAGTTCGGTTCGTGTAAATTGTTTTCTTAATGTTTCTGTTTTGAAGCGTCTCGTTTCCCGATCCCCCATAAAGGTTACGCCGAGGCCAGAAGTGATGCACCGGCAATTCGAATTTACCTCCACTGTTCCCAGAATTGTCTCTTGGGGCCGTTCTCAAAGGGAAATCTAACGCCCACAGGGGTAAGAATGTCAGTCCAGGCGGATAAAGCGCGGCAACCACCAAAACTGCTTGATCAAATGCGAGAATCAATGCGTGCCCGGCATTATAGTCCCCGTACGGAAGACACCTATTGTCAGTGGGTGCGGCGTTATATCTTATTTCATCAAAAACGTCATCCGGCGGATATGGGTGAAAGGGAAATCAATGCCTTTCTGACGCATTTAGCGGTCAAGGACAAAGTCAGTGCTTCAACCCAGAACCAGGCTTTGAGCGCGATACTTTACCTGTATCGGCATGTTATTGGTCGGGATGTTGGTGACCTAGGTGAGGTGATCAGGGCCCGGAAGCAGAAACGGCTGCCCGTGGTTATGACCCGCGAAGAGGTCAAGTCTGTTCTCGATGAACTCAGTGGCGATAAATGGCTGATGGCTAGTTTACTCTACGGATCAGGATTGCGCCTGATGGAGTGTCTGCGATTGCGGGTACAAGATCTTGATTTCTCCACCAGAGAGCTTTTAGTTCGGGACGGAAAAGGAGGAAAAGACAGGCGAACCATGCTGCCGCAGTCACTGATTCCAGTTTTGCAAGAACACCTGGTTCATGTTAAATGGGTCCATGAAAAAGACCTCGCCGATGGCTGGGGGCGAGTTGTACTGCCTGACGCTCTGGAACGTAAGTATCCTAATGCACCAACAGAGTGGCGTTGGCAGTGGATTTTCCCGCAGGAAAACCGCTGGAAGAACAGAGCAACCGGAGAAGAAGGGCGTCATCATGTTCACGAAACACTGCTTCAAAAAGCAGTCAGGGCGACAGTTTTCAGAACCGGTATTGTAAAGAGGGTCGGCTGTCATACTTTTCGTCACGCATTCGCGACGCATTTGCTGATGGGTGGTTATGATATTCGAACCATCCAGGAGCTGATGGGTCACAAGGATGTGAACACGACCATGATTTATACTCATGTATTGAATAAGGGTGGACAGGGACTCAGCAGTCCTTTGGATGGCCTTTAAGCCAGTTTAGACAGGTCTGCCTATATTTGACTGTTAAAGTTGCACAAAACCTGAGAAAAGCAGATAAAATGGGCTATTATACCGGATTGGCGGGCATTTTGTTAATAGTTTAGGCAGACAGGTTTGTGTCTTTGTTTGCAGTTTTATACAGACCTGTCCATTTATAGTTAGGCAAACTAGAGAAGTGGGACGACAAGGGCAAAAAAGGGTGGTCAAAGGTT
>CAYUJC010000093.1:0-8834 GCA_964444945.1 uncultured Desulfuromonas sp. | reverse complement strand
AGTCTTTTCGGTCTTTTCGTGCTTCAGTCATTGGGATTACAACTGCCGCATAAACGCTGTCAGCGCGGCCTTCTCTTCTTTGGTCAAATTCAATTCAGTGACCACATTGAAAAACTCCACCGTGTCCTCAAGGGTCAACAAGCGGCCGTCATGCATATAGGGAGGAGAATCCTTGATCCCGCGCAGGGTAAAGCTCTTGATGGGACCCACAGGGGTGATCCACTTTCCATTGCTCATTCTCGACTTATAGAAACGTCCTACCTTAAGGTCATGCATCCTATCATCGGTATAAAACGGCGCGGGATGGCAGACACTGCACTGTCCTTTTCCGAAGAAAATCTCCTGCCCCAGCATTTCCTGCTTAGTGGCCTTCTTTGGGTCCAGCTTGCCGAACACGTTGAGCTTCGGAGCTGGGGGAAAATCAAACAGGTTTTGCATCTGTGCCATCATCGCCGTTTGACTGGCACGATCCGGCACATTTATCCCCTTCTTGGTGGCAATCACGTGGTCGCCGTCAAAATAGGCTGTGCGCTGTTCAAATTCGGTGAAGTCTTCAATCGATCTCAGGGAACGTTTGGAGCCATGAATCTGCTGATTGTACATACCACGCAGACTCACTGAATCCAGACGGAATCTGGCTACCTGGGGCCGGGTATCCGGATTCAGGTGAAACGTTGCATTGGTGTGACCGTTGGTATGACAATCGAGGCAGGCTACGCCCATACTGGGTTTTTCGACCTTCCGGTCCTCAGTCTGATTGAATTGCTGCTGTGGAAAGGGGGTAAGCAGCAACCTCAACCCATCCATCTGCACCGGGGTGAGAATTCCACTCATCAATTCATAATAGTTGTCTATGCTGAGCATTTTCCCCTGGGAGACATCCCCCAGTTCTGGATGGGTGGTCAAATACATAGGCGGGGGGAATTCTGGGATAAAATGTACCGGTAGATCAAAATCAACATCGAAGCGCTCCAGCGAGCGTTGCTCCAGCTTCTGGATCTCATCGATCTGATCCTTTGGAAATACCTGCCCTCCGGTCGCATGCTTGGTATGCGGGAGAGGCAAAAAACCCTCAGGGAAAAGGTCTTTTTCTTTAATTTCCGCCGCGGTCATAGCGTTTAACTTTTCCCAGGTCATCGACTTCGGAAGCTTTACCCGCACCCCTTCCTGAATTGGTTTTTTATTTCCGGACATCATCACAGCGGCGGGGCGATCGCTCAAGTCATAGCGTCTGTCCAAAAGCGCCTGTTGCCGCTCCATCACCTGCGGCTTGTCTTTTACATCTTTTTCCATGGTGGTTTTAAAGTCTTCCTCAATAACAACCGGCATGTACGTTTGTGGATTTGGATCCACATCTGCGGGGATCTGTGCATTAACCGTATATACCATGCCCACGGTCATCACAACCGGGCACAGAATCCCAATGATCCCCCACCATCTTTTTTTGAAATTCTCCTTCATCTTGTTCCTCCTTTTTCTCATTATCAAATGAGTACTCAAACCATCCTGTCTGAGAGAAGGCTATCTCAACATGGGAAAGAAACAAGGACGTGGGAGAAGAAAATATGAGGTAAAATTTATGCTTGTTTTTTCTGGAGTGGAGAATCATGCACCAGAGCGGCGCGCCCGCCCAGTTTGCCTGCGTCCAACAAATAAAGTTCTCGTGCATTACATACAGATCGAATTTTATCGGGTAAAATGCATGCGCTCTGAAGAGCATAGAGCCTATCTCCCCGGGCAATGGGATCAACGCTCACTCTTTGCTTCCGCAACATCAATGAAATCTTGCTAAATAATCTCAATTCTGGGTTTTTGAGCGCTAGTGCATAGGTGAGAAAGGATCTCTTTCCGTGCACTTGCTGAATATATTTCTATCCCAGGATTTCCGTAACAACATCCCTTAAACATGGAGAACCCTTCCAAGTGGATTCAGCTGTCCTGCGTTCTGTAGTCTTTGTCCTTGCCACCCTTTTTTTTACCGTGCTCTCCCGCCGAGCACTACAGAATCCCCACTCCCATGGATTCTATCGCTATTTTGCCTTTGTCGGAATCACCGGCCTGGTGTTGTACAACCAACCGGTCTGGTTTGAGGAGCCGTTTTCGGGAGTACAAAGTCTGTCATGGCTGCTGCTGGGCATATCTATTGTTCTGGTTGTATATGGAGCAAGTCTCCTCATACGGATTGGCGGACAAAGCAAACGTCCAGCATCTCCAGAAAATCTGTCTTTTGAAAATACGCAACACCTGGTCGTAGATGGGCTGTATCGCTATATTCGCCACCCTATGTATTCCTCATTGCTCTTTCTCGCATGGGGGGCATTTCTGAAGCGAATAGATATTTTGACCATTGTGGTTGTGTGCCTGGTCACGCTAGCTATTTATCTGACCGCCAAAGTGGAAGAACGCGAGAATATCGCGTTCTGGGGGGAGGATTACGTAAAATATAAACTCAGCTCAAGGATGTTTATCCCCTTCATTTTTTAGTCTTAGGAGCTGCGCCCGCATTAAGTTTATTTGCTCCGAAACAAGAAATACTCAAGTTCACAGGGTGCATTTGAAAAGCGCAAGGCCCAGCCAATTGGTTGAGCCTTGCGCTTTTATTGCTACCACACGCAATACGCTGTGGGTGTTACAGCAGGCGGTAAGGATCTGCGCGCATCGTCCAAGTACTATGCGGGAAATCCTGTTTCAGGGTCTGGTAAAGACTTTTGAGGTGGCTGACGTCGTGGGTTTCAATAAAGTTGGCCACCCCTTTCAGGTAGATCGCTTCAGGGGCCGATTCACTTTTGGGATAATCCTTCAGGATCAGGTCAAATTGTTTGATCGCAGCAGAACGCTCGGCCGTGTCGAAATAGGCCTTGCCTGTTCCCAGCAGCAGGCTTGGAATCAGTTCCTCCGGCGAAAAAAAGCCCAGAGTGCGGTAAGCCTCTGCGCCGGATGCATCCAGCAGGAGCAGAAGTGGAGTCCACTTTACGCGGAACTGAGGCCCGAGCTCCTTGTGATCGTGGGCGATACGCAGGGGGACGAGACTGCTGGAAATAAAATCAATGACGCTTGGGTGTGGATACGTAACTGCATCCATCTGTTTGCAGCCAATTCAGCCGGGGTTGAAGAAGTCGAGCAGAATCAATTTCCCATTCTTCCTCGCAAGATTCTGCGCCTCGTCGAGGGATTCCAGCCACTGAATATTTTTCTTTGCCATCGTAGATTCTCCTTTTTTTGTATTAGCTATGTCGTTGCTCCTATGTCGTTGCTCTTGTAACTCTAGATCAAATATCGAATCATGCAATGAAGAATCAAGAATCGCATATTGCGTTGGTGTGATCCGCTCCATTATCAACCTGGATTCCGGTTTTTATTGCCTCTTCTTGCGTATTAAGCTGACACCATATTTCCAAGGCCAAACAAAGAACCCCACTAATGTTGGCGGGGTTCTTTGATGCATCTTTCAATAAACGATAGAGCGGTGTTCGATCTCCTTTTTGCGCCGCAGATATTCGTCCTTATCAATCTTACCGTCCTTAAAATCGTCTTCCAGGTTGCTCAAGGCTCTTTTATTCTGGTATTCATAAGCCACTCCGGCACCTCCGGCCCCGAGCGCAGCCCCACCCACAAAAGAGCGGCTGCAGCCGGCGGAGAACACCAATAGCATAACCAAACCCAACGCCATCCATGTTCGTTTCATACGCAACCTTCTTCCTTATTCCTTCTCAATATTCAGCTGTGCGCGGACTTCCTTGACCCCCACCGTATCGTTGACCATTTTTATAAGTGCCTGCTCCTGCTTTGGGGTGGCTACGGTCCCCTTCAAGGTCACGATCTGGTTGGTCGTATTGACACTGACATCGGCCCCTTCCGCCTCTTTGCTGAAAAGGAGCATTGATTTCACCTTGGTTGTAATCCAGGCATCGTTCGTTTTCTCCTCTATAGCTTCGAGGGTTTCCTTTATCTCGGATTTTTTCGGTTCAGGAACAACTTCAAATTCCCACTTGACCTGTTCAACGCCGGTAGTGTTTTTCGCAATCTGCACGGCCAGATCCCCCTGCGCCTCGGAAATGACCGTCCCCCTCAACGTAACGACGGCATTGTCAGTATCCACATTGATGTCCATACCATTGGTGCTTCGATTCCATAACAGCCTGGACTTGACTTTGGCCGTAATCGTTGCATCCTCAACAGTCCGGAAAAACTCAGATTCCTGGCGTTCATCGGCCTTGGTCCCCGGCTCAACCATGAGGTTCGATTTGACCTCCTTGATCCCGTCGACACCTTTGGCAATCTCTATTGCCAGCTCCTTTTCCACCGCAGTATCAACCGTGCCACTCAAAGAGGCTATCCCGTTTTTCACCTCGACGTCGATATCAAAGGGATTCAGGTTCTGATTCAGCATATAGGTGGTTACAATGTTGGCCTTGAGCCAGATATCCGACTTTTCATCTTCATTCTTGCCTTCCGTAGCGGCCACAGTTGCGGCAAACAGAGCAAGAAAAACACAAGCCATACAAATCCTCTTGAATTTCATAGCGCACTTCCTTTCCGAATTTCCAGCCGGAGACTTAGTCTGACTGAGTTAAAGTGGGAGGGGCCAGCCTCTGGGTTGAGCTATATACACCTTTAGCATGCGCCCACCTGCTGTCAATGGATGAACGAGAGACAAAGTGCCTGTCCTGAGGTTGGGCCAGGTGGCCCGGCTATCCACTATGCAAGCATTATGGCAGCACTATGGCAATCGAAGGTAACGGTTATCGCAAAACACCACCTGAAAAAATAACGAAACTCACCCAGGAAAGAGGGTTGACGATATCCGCTTATGCGGATATGTTTCAAGGATGAAAAACGAAGCCAAATTCTTTAAAGCCCTCGCTGATGAGACGCGGTTGCGCATTCTGGCCCTGTTGCTGGAGGGCGAGCTCTGCGTCTGTGAGTTGATTGCTGCGCTCGAACTGCCGCAGTCGACCGTTTCACGCCATCTGGCCACCCTGCGCAACAGTGGCTGGGTTACGGATCGCCGCCAGGGAGTGTGGATGTATTATCGCCTCAATGATGGCGCGAACCCGAATGTGAAGAGGATGAAGCCGCTCCTGGAAAAGTGGCTTTGGAACCTGGCGGAACATTCGAGAGCCGTCGAGAAACTCGACACTTTTCAAAATGAGCAGAAAAATTTGACCTGCTGATTTTCTTGCCTCTTGGGGATCCGCCTATGCGGATTGGAGGAAATGCTCAATGTCCTTAAAACGCGTTCTTTTTTTATGCACCCATAACTCCTGTCGCTCGCAGATGGCCGAAGGGCTGGTCAATCACGATCTTGGCGTGCGCATGAAAGCCTTTTCCGCGGGCACCGAAGCGACCAGGGTCAATCCGCTGGCGATCAAAGTGATGGCGGAACTTGGCATCGACCTCTCCACGCACCGCTCCAAGAGTCTCGATGAATTTGCCGCCCAACCTTTTGATTATGTCATCACCCTGTGTGGCGATGCCAACGAGAAGTGCCCGCTCTTTTTCGGGGGTGTGAAGCGCCTGCATATGGGGTTTGCGGATCCGTCGCGCCTGCCCGGAAGTGAAGCAGAAGTGCTGCCCGCGTACCGGCGGGTACGAGATGAAATCCGCCGTGCCATGGGAGAATTTTTTGCACAGGAGTTACCCTGAACGTCAGGGATCTGACGATCATTTTTTGGGTTTGCTAGAGGAAGTGTAGCGAAGGAGAATATCGACATGGCACAAAACAAAACAGCCGGCATCAGCTTTTTTGAAAAAAACCTGACCCTCTGGGTCGTATTATGCATGATCGCGGGGGTTCTGATCGGCAAGTTCCTCCCCGCCATCCCCGCGGCGCTGGCCCGATTTGAGTACGCCAAAGTGTCTATCCCGATTGCGGTGCTGATCTGGCTGATGATCTATCCGATGATGATGAAGGTCGATTTTGCCAGCATCAGAAACGTCGGTAAGAATCCGACCGGGCTGTACGTAACCTGGGCGGTCAACTGGCTGATCAAGCCTTTTACCATGTTTGCCATTGCGGCCTTTTTCTTTTATGTGGTGTTCAAAGCGCTGATTCCGCCAGATATCGCCAAAGCTTATTTGGCGGGGGCGGTTCTGCTCGGTGCCGCCCCCTGTACCGCGATGGTCTTTGTCTGGAGTCATCTTACCCGCGGCAATCCTGCTTATACCGTGGTGCAGGTGGCCACCAATGATCTGATCATCCTGATTGCCTTTACCCCGATTGTCGCCTTGCTGCTGGGCATTGGCGGCATCACGATCCCCTGGAACACCCTGTTGTTATCGGTCTTTCTGTTTGTGGTCATCCCTTTGGTCGGGGGCATCATCACCCGCAATCTGGTGATTAAAAGCAAGGGGAAAGATTACTTCCACCAGAGCTTTATCCCCAAATTCAACCACATCACCATCGTCGGCCTGCTGCTGACTCTGGTGCTGATATTCTCCTTTCAGGGCGAGATCATCCTCGCCAACCCCCTGCACATCGTGCTGATTGCCATTCCGCTGACCATTCAGACCCTGCTGATTTTCTTTATCGCTTACCTCAGCTGTAAAAAACTACGCTTGGCGCACAATATTGCCGCTCCGGCGGGGATGATCGGGGCTTCGAACTTCTTTGAGCTGGCGGTAGCGGTAGCTATCACCCTGTTTGGTACCTCTTCACCGGCGGTTCTGGCCACCATCGTCGGGGTCTTGGTTGAGGTTCCAGTGATGCTGTTCCTGGTCAAAATTGCCAATCGAACCTCCCACTGGTTCCCGGCGGGGAAGTGAAATCCTGCTTTAGTTTATTCAGCGCCCGCTTGCCCGCGTCACCTCCTGAATCCCCCACCAGGTTGAACTTCTCTGGCCAGTTCCTCCCGTACCTCCTTAACGCTGTGCGGATAGATAATTTCTCGCCCCATAACGCTGCCGGAATAGGCCAAGCCGTTACGGGTCGGTTCCAGTTTGCACCTGCTGCTGTGCGGTCCCGCGCCAACCAGAACCCAGATAGCGTCAGCACTAAAACTGGTGACCACAACCTCGATAATTTGTCCGGCCTCGGTCTCAACTTTGATCTTGGCAGAGGTCTGCATCCGCAAGCTCCTTGGGATGGCAAATGGTTCGTTGGTGGCAGGCTGCGGCGGCAACCTGTTCGCTTCTCACAGTTTTTAGCATACCTGCAATTCGGAGGATTTTGATAGGTCTATCAAGATAGCTCTCTGGAATGTTTACCCCCATTTCCAAAATAAAAACCTTGCAGTAAAGCTAAAAGATTCTCGTTCGTGAAACCACTGCACTAACTTGCAGACCAGGCAGAAGATGCTAGGGTTGGCGCTAAAGCCGAAGTGCCAAAGGGGATGGTTACCATTACAGGACAATTGTACGAAAACTCAATACAGAAGTGAGCCATGGAGCACCACAACGCGAAAAAGGAAAAAATCACGGAGGTATCCTACCCTACCACCATTCCGAGCGGTGAATAGATAAGAATGAAAATATAGTTGGCGCAGGTGCACCAAATGCTGCGAGAACGATTTTCCTCGCAGAGTGTCAGGCTATTTTCGGCCATAATCAAAAGGAGAATGAACCATGAGAAGCAATCGCGGTATGTTTAGAATTTTGTTCGTTTTGTTTTGCATAGTTGGGATGAGCGCTTTTAATTTGTCCCCGGCTTATGCACATTGCGATGGTATGGATGGCCCCGTCGTCAAAGCTGCGCAGGAGGCGCTTGCAAAGGGTGATGTGAACCTGGTGCTGATCTGGGTACTTAAGAACGATGAGGCCGAGATTCGACGCGCGTTTGACCAAACCATGGCCGTGCGAAAACTAAACCCGCAGGCGCAGGAGCTGGCAGACATGTATTTCTTCGAGACACTTGTCCGCATCCATCGCGCGGGTGAAGGCGTCGCTTACACTGGGCTTAAGCCAGTCGGTCGGGATCTGGGGCCCGCAATACCTGCGGCAGACCTGGCCTTGAAATCCGGGGATATCGAGCCGCTCACCAACCTGCTTGTCGAGAAAATGCGTACGGGGCTACTGGACCGATACCAGAAGGCTATGGCAGCCAAGTCATTCAAAGTCCAGGATGTAAGCGCAGGGCGCGAGTATATTGAGGCGTACGTGCCGTTCATTCACTATGTCGAGGGGATATACGAGGCTACAATAAATCCGGCAACGGGGCATTACCCAGAAGAGGCAACGGCTTCACACTAAGATAACCGCCATAGCGCACAACCCGGCCTCACATGCTACCCAGGAGGGGCGCCGCAAAAACGCGGCGCCCTTCTTGAGTGTTAGGCGTTCTCAGAAAACAAAGAGATCACAAATGATTCAAGCCAACGGCAATGTTGTGTACCTATTGTGGAACCGTTTGACATAAAAAGAGCGCAGGCTTAGCAAAACACCTAACGTCATAGCCAGGCCACCTGCCGCAGCCAAAGGAGCGCCGGGATCGCGATTGATGGTCAGTTGACTGTAGTTTTTATACAGTGGGGTTAAGCGTTGGGGGGTAAAACCGGCAGCCAGTAACTGTTGGGGGACCCCCTGTTTAACAACATACCAGATGGTTTTTCTCTCTTTTGTTGGGGCACTTAATTCGAGTAATAAAGCAGGATTGCGTAATGCCATATTGGGCGCGCCGTTTCTTCCTCCGCCTCTTCCTATGCGCTGGATGTCAGGATGGAATTCCAGCACATTTACGCGCGCGCCTGCTGGCAGTATATGGGTACTCCCCTGTTTAAGTTCAACCTGCTGCTGGTTGATGGAACAACTAAAGCCAACCGCCTGCTGTGTGTACGATCCCGGCAGCACCGCAAGGCCCCCGTGGGTTAGCGGATGATTGAAGCGCACGGTTGTGGTTT
>CAYUJC010000092.1:0-8959 GCA_964444945.1 uncultured Desulfuromonas sp. | reverse complement strand
TGAATGTCACTTCGCTGATGGCTGACAGGGTTGCAGCCAATCGCGGTTCTTACTGTGCGAGTAAAGCCGGCCTGCGCCACCTGACCCGCGCCATGGCGGTTGAATTTGGTGCTTATGGAATTACAGCCAATGCGATTGGCCCTTCGATGATAAAAACGGACCTCAACCGGGAAAAAATTGAGGTAACCGAAGCCGAGGCCTACAATCGTTTTATGGAGCGGGTACCCTTGCGGCGATGGGGTGAGTTGCCGGACTTGGCTGGCACAGTGCTGTTTTTGGCATCCGATGCATCAGCTTATGTGACGGGGCAATCGATTTATGTCGATGGTGGACTATCAGTTACTTGAAACGGACAGTCGCCAGCCCATTTTTTATACCGTTGCAATCGGGGTGACTGGTGATCCCACTGCGCCTGGTAACCGTAGAGGCGGCGCTGTCAGTAGACAAGCACTGCGCTTGTGCTCCCAAAGCCAGTCAGCCAGCTCCTTCAGATACCAAAGTTCACCCAGGTGGATTCCCAGCTTGAACAGGCAGTGGGTGTGAATCGGTAAGCCTGTCTTTCCGGCATCAGGGCCGTCGAAGCGGAAAGTGTCTATACCCAGGGCATCGGAGCACAGGGCAACCACACCGCTGTCAGTGATCCATTGCAGTAACCTGTCGTCCCATCCATTAAGGGTCGGGCAATGACTAACGAGGACACCCGGATCCGGGTCGCCGCCCATAGATAGAATAAGCTGGTCGAGGCCGGTATAGATCAGTAGAAAATCACCTGGCTCCAGAGTAACCCGTTGGGCATCGAACGCCCGCATCAATTCGTCGTAGCCGACACTTACCTGTTCTGTACCATAGATCTGGTGAAGGTTGACCAGCGCTGCTAGACCTTGTGGCGCGATTTCTGCCAGCTTTTCCACGCCAAGTGCCTTGGCCGCCGGGCCGCCGTCTTGTCCGGGACCCAGAATATGCTCCTTCGCCTTGAAGCCGTTGTAGTAAACGATGTCCTCGTTGCCATCGCCATAGGGATCAAAGCGCTGGCCCCAATGTGACAGTGCATCCCACTGGGTGGAGTATTGGGTGTAGAGAACGACGCCGTCGTCGCAAACAGTATCACAGCAGCCCATAAAGGAGCCTGCGGCGCCTGTGGTCAGGTAAACATCCTCCCCTGATGAGGACTTCGGTGAAAACAGCTTTGGAGGTTTGCGGAATTCGACCAACTTGCTTCCGCCAGGGTAGTCCAGGGGAAGACTCAAGCAGAAAGAAAGTCCAGCCGAGACTTCCTTAATGGCCGCCATGCGGCGTTCTGGCGTGATGAGATTCATTCTGCCGTATTGATCGTCGGGACCAAAGTCTCCCCAGTTGGACCCTTCAGGACGCATAGTCCAGCGTTTCATGGTCCCTCCTGAACATCAAGATTGTTCTGGGATGACGTATTCAGCTTAACCAACACTTTTCCCTGGTTAGATCCGTCAAAGAGTTTAAGAAGACTGGGAATGATTGCTTCAATGCCTTCCTCGATTTCTTCCCTGAAGGTGAGCTTTCCCGTGTTGATCCAGTTTCCCAGCTCGTGCAATGCGCCTTGGAACCGGTCGCTATAATCCAGTACCACAAAACCTTCAATCCTGGCGGATTTGGCGATAACCTGGAAAAGGTGTGATAACTCGGTCTTGTTGCCGGTGTCATATTGTGAAATCAAGCCACAAAGAGGAATGCGGGCCTTTTTCTTGATACAGGCCAGGGCAGCGTCGAGCTGGACGCCCCCGACGTTATCAAAAAAGATGTCTATCCCTTCCGGACATAGGGAGTTCAGATCGTCTATGAGCTGGTCGGTTGATTTGCCTTTGTAGTCAATGGCCCCATCAAAACCAAAGCTCTCCCGAATCCTTTGACACTTTTCCGGTCCACCGGCAAGTCCGATAACTTTGCAGCCCTTAATTTTTGCAATTTGACCGGCTATGGAGCCTACTGCCCCTGCGGATCCTGAAACCACTACCGTCTCGCTGGTTTGGGGTTTGCCAATATCCAACATGCCAAAATACGCGGTAAGCCCGGTTTGACCCAGCACGCTGAGGTGGTTGCTGGGAGAAGCGGTCGCATTCACATCGACCTTGCGAGTCATTGGTCCGGGTGTCGTGACACTGTAGGTCTCTGTGGTATGGAAACCGACAATATGTTCTCCACAAGAGAACCCTTTGTGCCTGGAGGCTATTATCCGTCCCAAAGTGCTGGTTGTTAAAGGTGAACCTTCATCAATCAGCCGGGCATAGCTGTTTACTTGAGAAAGGCGCTGCCGTATTCCGGGATCCAGGGAGATGTAACAATTCTCGATCAGGACCTGGCCGTCGCCGAGTTGGGGAACTGGGTGCTCCTGAATGGCCAAATGATGGCTTTCGAGTACCGTTTTGGGGCGGGATTTTAATATAACTCTCTGATTTATAAGCGGCATTGGTTGTCCTTTAAAGTTGCTGGAAGTGTCTCAATCTAAGCCTGCATTATAGGCCTGAAAACTTGATTTCAAACTTCCATTTCGTTCTGTTGACTTTGCGAGTATTGGGCACTATTATTTTTTGACTGAAGAGTCATATTCTATAATAAAGGGTGGTTAACCATGCAAATTATTTGTAAAAACGGTCTCAAATTCCTTGCTACGTCTTCGGCGTCGACCCTGACCCTGGTGGCATTGGTGTCCTCACTGTCGGTTACGTCATCGTATGCGGCCCAACTTGAAGAAATCGTGGTTACTGCGCGAAAAAGATCTGAGACGATGCAGAACGTACCGTTGGCGGTGAGTTCGGTAGGGCGCGATACCATTGAGGCTGCTTTCCTGAGCAACGCCACAGGTATTGCGCAGTTTGCTCCGAATATTGTGTTTGACGAAATATCCGCGGGTACTGCTGGCGGTGGAGGGATTTCTATCCGGGGCATCAGCTTCCAGGATGTCGAAAAGACATTTGATCCGACTGTTTTGATCCACCTTGATGGCGTACCTTTGGGCACTAATACCGGTAATGCCATGAGTTTGCTCGATGTGGAACGGATCGAGGTGCTGCGTGGTCCTCAGGGTACATTGTTTGGCAAGAATGCGGTTGGTGGCGTGATCAATATCCATCGTCTGAAACCCATTCTCGGAGAGTGGGCCGGTAAAGCCCGGGTAAGAGTCGGTCAATACGAGCAGCGGGATGTTGAAGGCGTACTGAATATCCCTCTTGGCGATACCCTTGCCGTCAAGGTGAATTTGGCACGATTGGAACAAGACGAGGGCTATTTCGAAAACGATGTTATCGGCTATGACGAAGGGGATAACGAGGAAAAACGTTTTGGGGTCCATTTTCTGTGGAAACCATTAGACAACTTCCAGGCGGAATTTCAGTATAACCAATCTGATAAGGACGGGACTCTGCCACCTGCTCTCAATATCTCGGACAGCAACGACACTCTCTGTGGTGGTTTCGGCGCCTGCGGTTATTCCCTTGGTGAGCCCACTTCAGGCGATCGTACAGAAGGGATGGGTGGTCAGGTCAATGACTTCTATTTGGATAGTAAAGACTGGATAGTCGATCTCAACTGGAACATTACTGAAGCTTTGACTGGTGTGCTTATCTACGGCCATCGCGAAGATGACGAGTTCCATGCGCTGGACTTCGACGGTACATCCGATGTCCTGTTTCACTCTTATCGTTCCAGCGAATATGAGCAGGACAGCGTAGAGGTTCGTCTTGACTACGACGACGGTGGTCGGTTTTCCATTACCGGGGGTTACTTTTTCTGGAACTCCGAAGTACCTAGCTGGACCAATACACTGGAATTTCCCCACATCTTTGGCTTTTCAGACCCAAATGCCTGCGGTTTTGGGCCAGGTAAGATAGCCTGTCAGTTCCAATCGGCCAGTGCTGAGTCTGAGGCCCATTCTGTATTTTTTGAGAGTGACTATCGTCTCGCCGAGAAATGGACTATGACAGTCGGTGCGCGTTGGATCGAGGAGGAGAAATCCCTGCACAAGAGGGTAGAGGAACCTATTTTTGGCGCTGTTTCAAACCCCGGCGCGGGTGGCACACGGAAAGACGATGATATCATCTATCGCCTGGGGTTGCGTTTTGAACCCACCGATGACCTGATGGCCTATGTCACATTTTCCACCGGCTTCCGAAGTGGGGGGTTTAGTATTCGCGGAGCAACCGAACAGGTATTGAGTACCGGCTTCAAGCCCGAAACAGTAGAAAACCTTGAGTTCGGCATCAAGTCAACGTTGTTCGATAACCGTCTTCGTGTCAATGCCACCGTATTCAATATGGACTACAAGGATATGCAGCAAGAGCTGAATATTCCGGGTGGTGTCTCCGGTACCCAACAAAGTGCGGTTATCAATGCTGCTGAAGCCAGACTCCGCGGTGCCGAACTGGAATTGACGGCCCTCCTGTCTGACTCGCTTTCCCTTGATGTGAACGCGGGGTATCTGGATGCCGAATATCGAGACTTCGAAGGCGCACTCTATGCCGATGGTATAGTCCGGGACAATACGGGGTTGCCGCTTCGTCGCGCGCCTGAATTCAACTACACGGTCGCATTGAATCACAACGTACGGATCTCCGATGGCTCCTTAACGAGCCGCATTTCCTATAACTGGCGCGATGATTATGCCGGTACAGTGACCGACCATCCAGGGACCCATATCGATAGTTTTGGTCTTTTGGATGCATCCATCTCTTACGCGGTTGAATCCTGGCGCTTTGCTATCTTTGGCCGAAACCTGACGGATGAGGACGAGTATTCCCATACATACTCTCCCTCCCCCCAATTTAATGGCGGATCGTTTTGGACCATGGCGAACCCGAGGGCGCCGAGAACGGTTGGCGCGGAGGTGACCTACACCTTTGGCAATTACTGACCGATAGTGTCCGAGGCCCGCTTTAAAGCGGGCTTTTTTCTTGGATATTATCAATCGGAGACAGCTTAAAGAATGGGTAAGCTCAATAGGTAGAGGTCATGTAATTCCTGATTCCCGGCCTGAGTCGCTGATCAGATAGATTAAAAATGATACCAATTGGAGTGTGCGAATGAACTTCAAAAGAATGGCTCTCTCCATCCTGTTGCTGATGGTAGGCGTCGGACAGTCGGTGACCGCTTCCGATAATTATAATTATGTGACCCCAGTTGACGATCCCGCTTATAGCAATATCGGGTCTGAACTTGAAATAAGAAAATTAAAATCCCAGTATTTTCTATGCCTTGATTCCAAGCAATGGGACTGTTTCCGAAGTGTTTTTGCCAGCGGCTTCAGGTTGCGAATTTTCGAACCTGGAGAAAATGAGCCGCGATTCGAAATAACCGGTATTGACAATATGGTAACAGCTACAAGAGAAAGCGTTGATGAATCAACGACTATCCATCATGGTCATGAACCTTTGATCGAGATTCTCAGTGAAAATGAGGCTCGTGGAACTTGGCCAGCGCAAGGCATAATGAGAAGAAAAGTAAATGATCGTTTTGTTACGCGGCATGCTTTTAACCTTTATCATGAAACCTACAAAAAGGAAAACGGCGATTGGAAAATAAGTTCTACTGATTTGATTCGAAAGTTTTTTGTATGGGACATGGATTCCGAAGTCGATCTGAAATCTCGGTTTTAGACTTCGGAGATCTTTTGTCATGATTTTCTTTTAGTGTGTTTTTTTTATGAGGGGGCAACCGAAAATTCTTGCGGAATTGGCGCAGCTGGCGGATCTTTGGCCGAAACCCGGCCGACGTAGATGAATACTCTCATACGTATGCTCCCGCACTTCAATTTAATGGCGGATCAATCTGGACAATGGCTAACCCCAGGGCGCGAAGGGCAGTCGGCGCGAAGGTGGCCTATACCTTTGACATTTACTGATCAATAGCGGTAGGGTCGAGAGCATTCGGGGCCCGCTTTCAAGCGGGTTTTTTTGATGGCTATTTTCGGCGTTTTCTAAAGTAGAGATTGCGAATAAATGTGACGATCTGTAATTAAAGAAGCGGTCGGAAATCGAGAGAAATCGAACGAATTTATCATTCGTAATCAAATGATGCTCCATCAACAGGTTAAAGCCTGGTTGGCATTGAGATACGGTAAGTGGAGTCGCGAGTGAAAAAGCGCTGAGAGTGTGCGCCTGAGCGGCACTTGCGAAACTAGATTAAAATGGTGTCAGCCCATGAACAACCCACCGTCAATATTCATAGTTTGACCTACGATGTAATCGCTACTGTCTGAAGCCAAAAACAATGCAGCACCAACGAAATCATCTGGCTTTCCTAAGCGCTTTGAGGGCACAGAGTCGATAAATGCGTCAGTCATGGAGCCTGGTGCCTGTCCGGAAATTCGTGCGTACTCCGCGTCGACAATTTTCCACATCGGTGTATCCACCCCTCCCGGAGCAATGGCATTGACACGAATGCCATGTTTGATCAGCGCCAACGCGGCGGATTGAGTAATACTGATAACGGCAGATTTGCTGGCCGAATAGATGACGGACGCAGGGTTACCCTTCCTGCCTGCGGCTGAGGCAATGTTGATAATCGATCTACGCCTTTGTCTTTCAATCATATATTTGGCAACCGCTTGCAAAGTCAAGGTAAGACCGTGGACATTGACCGCGAAAACTTTTTGCATTTCATCTGGGGTAATCTGGAACCAAGGCTGGAGGCTGTAAATGCCTGCATTGTTAATGAGTACATCGGCTGCACCTGTCGTGGAATCAATTTCTTTTATGAGATTGTCTATTGAACTCGGGTCTGTGACATCAAGTTCCACGCCAAAAGTGTTGTCACCGATAGCTTCAGCAGCCTCAAGCGCGGCAGTTTTGGAAATGTCTGCTATACAGACTTTGGCCCATATTCGGCAAAGGCCGAGGCGATGGCTCGACCAATCCCTCCTGCGCCCCCCGTTACGATAACTGTTTTACCGTCGATAGATAACATGGCCAATAACTCCAACTTATAGATTTATTTGGGTTTATATTCTAAGCTAAATCTTAAATGATGATATGGCCTCATAACATAGTAGAGAACGCAGAAGGCCAGCGGACCACAGCCAAGATTGATTGCCGCCAAGGAGTATCGGACATCTGCTGGATTTCCAAAAACCGTATCTGTGAGAAATCCAACGAGCATAGGACCGACCATCAAGCCAATAAGGTTGACAAATACTAAATACAAAGCAGATACCTGTCCCCGAATACGATTGCTGACAATTAGCTGTATTGATGTTGCGGCTAAAGGGTAAGGAAGAGTCACCATAAATACAGCGGGTGCCAAGAGAAGAAGGGCCAACTCCGGAGTCGACATTATTGGCGCCAAACCGCCAAAGATGGTGAAGCCGACGAACCCAAAAGCGGCTACTCTTAGAGGGGCATCCTTGAAACCTTTAGCGGTTAGTCGGTCGCTGAGGTAACCGGCGCTGATTACTCCCGCCGTTCCACAGACGAGATAGAGAAGGCCGAACCAGAATCCGATTTCTGCCGGCGTCCACCCATAATTCCGGATAAAAACTGCTGGTATCCAAACCATGTTGGCATAGCCCGCCAACGTCACAATGCCAAACCCGAGAAAGATCAACCCCAATATTTTCCGGATAGCCCTGATTTCAGTAAATAAACCTTTAAGTGAAGTGTCTTTGGTCGCTGATGAAGTAAGATCCCTCCTTTGCGGTTCCTTGATTAAAAAATACACTGGCGCGAATAGAAGTCCAGGAGTTCCAACGATGATAAATGCGAGTTGCCAAGGCTTCAAAGCGCCCAGCAATGGCACTGACCTGTAATCAATGGTCCACAACCAATCAATCACAGCTCCCCCGGCTACGTACGCAACTCCGACGCCAATAAAAGCACTCATAGTGAACACTGATAGAGCGCGTCCCAATCGTTGTGGGGGGAAGCAATCTGATATCATGGAGTAGGCAGCAGGAGTAAGTGAGGCTTCTCCGACCCCCACGCCTATGCGAGCAACAAAGAGTTGCCAGAAGTTTTTTGCCAGGCCAGAGTAAACAGAGAAAAAGCTGAAAGCGGCAAGGCCCACTGCTACAATATTGCGGCGACAGTGTTTGTCCGCAAGCCTGCCGAGAGGAAAAGCCATTGCTGTATAAAAGACACCAAAGGCAATGCCCTGTAGGGCTGCGAATCCCGTGTCGGAAAGGTTAAGATCGGCCTTGATCGGTTCCACCATGAGGTTAATCACAATACGATCAAGATAAGAAAGAATGGCTGTGAACGAGAGCATTAAGACGAGAGCCCAGGCACGAAATGGAGATGGCCAATCCGAGTATGCATTTTGAGCTGGGTGACTCCCGTAGAACTTTCCTTCCGGGGAGATTTCCATATTTGTTTCTTTTGATGTTTTAGGCATAATGACCCGATTTTGACGCGTTTATCGAAGAGTATCGCTCATTGGTAAAAGTAAAGAGCACAGATTACCGACGAACAGAAGATAATGACTGTTAAGTCAAAAAATACTATCTTATATACTGTGGTCGCTGTCAATGCTAAAAGGTAGAAGACGTGCACAGGCTATTTTGGACACAAGTACCAGGCGCCGTGTAGTATGAGTTGGGCGTTGCTAAGTCTGGCGGACCTGCAGCAGCGTTACCGGCTACAAGGCGATCCTAACAGTCTGCTGTTCATAGCAGCCCCTACGGTGTAATCCGTGTGCGATAGCGCCTTTGCCCTACCTTATATTTTGCGGACGATGCGACGCACTGCCCAAGCGAGAGGCGAGGAGGGAGGGCGAGACACCGAGCACGCTGGCGCGGAGGCTTCAGCCGGAGCAAGGTGCAGCGAGGTGTAAGCCTGAGCGAGGAGATCGGTCGTGGCGCCGGGAGCTGGGAGGCGCCGTCGCCGGCGGAAGAGTCAACCGGATTTAACATAGGATTGATTATGCGGCGACGGCGAACAGTGCTAGCCCGAATATTTCACCAAACTGGCCAAACCGCTTAACGGTGGCTCGTCGACTCTAA
>CAYUJC010000091.1:0-9082 GCA_964444945.1 uncultured Desulfuromonas sp. | reverse complement strand
TCTGGAGTGGAATGATTGAATTGATACAGCCGTATGTGAACCGTTACGGCGAATGGCAGGATTTACTTGCAAATACGGTTGGGATAGCCGTTGGTCTTTTAGCAGGGGTATTGATAAAGGCGCGGCGTATAGTGTGAAACGGCAGGGAAGCCATTTGATTGTTCAAGGCTTAGGGGGCAGGGTTGCGGGCGACCTCCCTTTGCACCAAGGCAAGCTTTTGTCATATCAAGACCACTACGCATAGAAATATCCGGAATAGAACAGTGATTTCATGATGAAGAACTTAAAGTGAATATTCGTACTATAGTGAGGCTTGGCGTTTAAGTCAGAAAATTAGAACTTTACTACTTGGCTTGCTCGGCGAAACAGGGAATTCGGTAGGCTGAATAGGGGCTTAGAAGGGATCGTACGAGAGCGAGCGGGAGTTTGGGTGAGAAAGCTACCATGGTTTTGGCTGCTGCTCTTTTCGCATTTTTCGAACAGGTGAGGATTGAAGGAAGTTCACGAGGCTCAGGCGCTATCCTGACATAATTATGCACAGTAGCAGGTTGTTATGTAAGCGATGATTGAGCGCGTGGAGTTATTTTGACCTTACTTCCACAGAATAGGACTTCATTAAGGATGCAGTATTTTCATACCGAAATAGATCTTGATGGCGTTTTGAATTATCTAGGCTTCCAATTTGAATTGTCGGTCTCTGCTAACGAAGTCATTCAGTTGGTTAATGCGGATGATCCAGAGATTGATGACTTAGTTAATGCGATCGTTGCAGATCGTAGTTTGACTTTGCGGGTAATGAAATTGGCGAATTCCCCGTACTATGGCTTTTCGCGCAAAATTAATACGGTTAGAGACGCTATTGTTTTACTGGGGCATAAAGCATTGTTGAGTATGGTTTTAGCGTTTGCTATTAAAGGGTTGCATCACAGGATGGGGCCTGTGGAGAAGGGGTTGTGGGAGGAGTCTGCCGCATTAGCGCTAGCGGCACAGTTTTTAACGCAACACCTGAAAGGTGTTAACTTGGTGCCGGAAGAAGCCTTTATGGCGGGGTTATTATGTAATGTAGGCGAGCTTGTGATGAACAGCTGCGACCCGGAACTGTACAAAAAAGTTTTGGATGAAAGTCGAGAGACTGGGCAACGAGAGAAGTTTTCCCAGGAGTTATGCCCTTTTGCATTTTCTAAAGTCGGTGCTTCAATTTTACAACAATGGAACCTCTCGCCGCTTCTGGTTTTAAGTGCATATTATGCTGGTGCGAATGATCTTTGTGGTGATGAAGCCGATGCAATATACCGGGCCTGTAGTCTAGTGTCTTTAGCACGGATGATGGTGTGTTCTCTTAATATCGGGAATTACGCTACTTCCAGCCCGTTGTTGTGTGGCGATTCTGTAGCGAGGCTGTTTGATCTGAATCAGGAAAAATTTGTGGCATTATGTGACGAGTTTGCAGAATCCTTTGCGGAAAAAGGGCGTCATCTCATAGATTCATAATGTGCGACAGGCTCCTAACCTTTCAGTTGGTCTTCTTTTAGAACAAGCAGGGGGCCATCTGGTGGATCTGTGTCGTAATAACGTTTAAGAGCCGAAATTGATTCACTGCTTAAGGCCGACCCTTGTTTCAGTAATAAAATCCCTGTACCGCTGTAAACATCTCTTGAGATAATCATCCCTACCTTTAAGTCCATGGGATAAAGTTCTTCGCGCTTTAGCTCAGTGTCTTCTGATTCAGTCTCAGCGTAGTGTTGTTGAGAGGCCTTGGCTACAACTGGAACAAGTGTTGGATCAAAACGCGTTCCCGCAAGCGCGTTACAGTTGTCAATCACCCGGTCTAAGACACCATAGGTTCCCAAATGCTCCGACTTGAACATGCGATCAATATATTCAGCAATAGCAACGACTCGCGAGCCAAGGGGGATGTTCTCTCCAGCTAGATGGTCTGGCGACCCCTTGCCATCAAATTGTTCAGTGATGTGGCGAATGATTTTACCCGCCTCGTGAAGATCGTCAATTGCACCGATAGCCGTTTGACTTCGAATTGTGTAGGAATTGAAGATTGCTTTCTCGCGAGGAGTCAAATCCTCTTCTGCCTTTTGAAGGATATCATCCGGGATGACCAACTTTCCTATGCCGTGCAGTAATGCCGCAGCACGGATGTTTTTCAACTCTGTCGAGTCCAGTTCCAGCAACTCACCGGCCTTTGTGGCGATAGACGCAGTGCTGAACGAGTGGTTGCGTTGGCTGTCATCACGTAGCGCTGAGAGGTTAGAAAAGGCCAGTAGGTTTTGTTCAAAGCTTTCCCTTAAATTTCTATTCTTCTGCGCTAGATTCTCATTTCTTTCCCGAATTAAATTTGTTTGAGACAAAACTCGTTGTTTCAAACGCTCGTTCCAGTCTTTTAACTCCTGGTTTTTCTCTTCAATAACGCCCTGCAAGCGTTTGTTTTCATTCTCCAATTTGTAGTGGCGAATTGCGTCACGCACTAAAAGGATAAGTTGCTCATCGTCCCAAGGCTTTGAAATGTATCGCCATATCTCACCATGATTTACTGCGTCCATTGTTGCTTTGATATCAGCATAACCTGTCAGCATTACCCTATAAGCTGACGGTGCAATGGTCTTAGCCTGTTTTAAAAATTCAACCCCTGTCATTTCAGGCATCCGTTGGTCAGATATGATGAGGGCAACGTTCTCCTCTTCCCTGAGAATGGCGAGCCCCTCAGCTCCAGACGGTGCGGTTAGGATTTCGCACTCTTCATCAATCAAGACTCGGCGTAATGATTTTAGAATTGACTTTTCATCATCGACGCAAAGGACTTGCGGTGTTAATTCTGTAGGTGATTCAGACATGAGATGACCCTGTGATTGATTTGTTTTGCACCATGTTTTCTAGCCTCATCGGAGTTGTGCCCACCCTTTTATTCACCAAAACAGGCGCATGGCCTGTTCAGATTGTGCATCATAAAAAGGCTGATTCGCTATGACAACGTCTGGTTCTGTTTTGTGCCCGAAAGCCTTTCTGTAATTTAACGTATGGCTGGTTGCCGCTTTTCTTGCATTTTCTTATACCCATCATCCGTTAGACTCAAGCTTGATTCAGCAGAGCAGCCTTTCTTTAGGCGCTTAATTATCAATAACTGGTAACTTAATAATAAACGTTGTCCCTTCTCCTGGTGCGCTTTGAGCCTCAATTGTGCCACCGTAACTTTTGATGATATCATAACAAACACTCAGGCCAAGACCTGTCCCTTTCCCAACCTCTTTGGTTGTATAAAAAGGGGTAAAAAGATTTTTTATAGTCTCTTTGTCCATGCCGCAGCCACTATCCTTGATTTTAATAACAATAGCACCATCTTCTTGTTGGGTTGAGATGTGTATAGTTCCGTGATTCTCAATTGCTTGCGCTGCATTAACAAGGAGGTTAACAAATACTTGACTTAACTGATTTGAATTGCACTTTAAAAGGGGTATGCAATGGTAGTCCTTAATTATTTCTGCTTTGTATTTTAACTCGTTGTGAGTGAGTTTGATTGACTGCTCAATGCAGTCGTTAAGATTGGTTTGATGGTTCTTATCGTCCGGATCCTGATGAGCAAACCCTTTAAGGTCCGCAACGATTTCACTTACACGGGAGGTTCCGTCGAGAGACTCAGTGATTAGATCATTGATGTCTTCAAGGATGAAATCGACTTTGTGGGTTTTTTTTATCGCTTTAAGGGTTTCAGTATCAACAGGGGAGGAACGTTGTAGTTCTGCTATGAAGTCCGTTAATTTGGCCATGTATTTTTTTAATGATGAGAGGTTGCTCGAAACAAACCCGATTGGGTTATTGATTTCATGCGCAACGCCGGCAGCAAGTTGGCCCACCGAGGCCATTTTTTCAGAAAATAAGGCGAGTGAGAGCGATTTTTCTAATTCAAGACGTTGATCGTTGATGGTTTGGTGGAGTCCTATTGTGACGCCGCGTAAGGAGAAGTACAGCAGCGCCTCCAGGAAAATAAATCCTAAAATCCAATAGAAGATGATAAATCGTCCCCTGCTCCAAAAATTATTCACAGCGTTGGTTGCGTCGAACCAGATTATTATTTCACCAATGTCAGGTATGTTGGAGTCTATTGTCCCCTGATAGTCACGTAAATTGACGCGTTTGATCGCGTGGGTATTACCTCTTTTATTGCACTCGCACAATACGACACCTTGTTTCTTGTCCCTTAAATTGGTGAGCAGATTGCGTAACGCATTGGTGTCGGTTGTTGCTTCAATAACGTACGAACCGACGATTTGCCCTTCCTCTTTCAGCTTTTGTAAGGATTCTGGCCAGACTTTTGTTTTAACTATGTCCAGGTTCAGCAGGACTGCGTAGTCAGCACCACTTTGCTGTTTTAAGTGCTTCAATAGCAGGGAAAATGGTGTTCCGGCATCGAGTGTGCCAATGAGTGTTTTTTCAGTATTTCCATCGTCCCAGAATACTGGGACAACACCGCGAATGTCTGAATATATACGTCCAACTTCAAAGCCTTGCGTGGGTTGTAGAAGACGGGTGCTATCAGCAATTGTGTGGCGGATATCGTCCAATCTGTCACCAAATTTGTCTGGGTTGTGGACGCGTAAAAACGACAACGCCCCAGGGTCTAATAAAAAATGAAGTTGTCTGAGGCTGTATATGCTCGATACTTCGGCCCAACGACTCTTTACTGTATCAAATAATGCTTTGCGATAATGCTCTGAGAGGTCTCCCCCTGGGCCACCACCTTCTTTAATTACAGCATCTCGGCCAGCTTTGAGCAGATTTTGAACCTCTTTTTCTGATGATAATAACGTCGCCAATTGTTGCAGATGGTTTTCGGTCATATCAATGGCCAGAAAAAGTTCTTGTGCGCGGCGTTCTCCTGTTTCCTCAAGGTTTTTATAGAAAGCTTTTTTAGCACTATGGTAGTTAAGCCAGACAAAAACTGTGATAACGGCGAGTATCAGTAAGCTGCCAATTAAAAAGATTTTTTTCATATTTAGATACATGGTTGATCCTTTTTGCCTTTTCGCAGAATCTGGGGGTGGGTACCAGTAAAAAATAGAGCATTGTCTTTTCCGGATGGATAAGGTGGTCTTTGCTGCAGCTGTCAAACCTGCGCCGGAGGAGGACTCTACTGAACAAAGTAGAACGTTTCAAGTCGTCCGTTTATCCCTGCGCCTGCGCCACGTTGGTTGGCAGGGGGCGAGCTGGAAGGGTTATTAAGTGCCGACCTTGCGTCTTGATGAGGTAGGCTGCACGATGTGTTGTAGTATCGCAAGCGGCGTACTGAATCCGCGCAGTCAACGCCCCAGCGATTGGAATCAACGCCGAACAGACAGAGCAGACAGAGTAGAGTACAAGAAGCAGCGAAACGGAACAATACCCGAATCATCGCCTCTGCGTTTGACCTGAGGCAGGAGCCCATTACGGTAGTTTCGCATGCTTGGAGGTGAACGGGTCGGACCAAGCTAACTAGTTAAAATTAAAACAATTACTATCAAAAAAGCGTAGTTTTATGGCCTTAAACGCACCTTTTACTGGCTAAAAAGCCTACTTTAAGGAAATTATTGTGGTTAGAGCCAATCGAGATCCCATGAATAAAGGGGTCAGGTCGAAAACGCCGGCAAAAGCGGCATGGCCGCAACGCTGGCCGCATATCACCAACTACCGGTAGCGACAAAACACATCACTTTATCGCCTATGCCGCGCTGATGTTTCCGGTTGCATTACGTCAACCACGTTACTGGCTCATGCTCGGAATTTTTTTTGTTGCCTGGAGTGGAATGATTGAATTGATACAGCCGTATGTGAACCGTTACGGCGAATGGCAGGGTATGTTTGCCAATACGGGTGGGATTGTCGTTGGTCTTTTAGCCGGGATATTGATTAAAGCGTGGCGTATAGAGTGAACTGACATGGAGACCATATAGAGCAAGACAGGGGGGAGGACTGCACTTTTTATTCATGTTTTTGGCAGACGATCACATGCTTGTTTTTGCTACGGTGCAGGGTAGAGCGCCCAATAATCGTAAAGCTGTGCTGTTCGAGCAGTTGCCGCAGCTGTTTTTGGGTGAAAATTTGTTTGTGTCCAAAGCGTTTCGTTGAATAGAGGCTGTTGAGCATGAGTGGATTGCGCCCTCGACTTAACCAGTAGGACCATTCGCTGAGACGATAGGTGAGGGATTCACGTGCGGGGGTGTCTAAAAATAGATAGCTGTGCGGCTTCATTACGCGACTCAGAGCAGCAATGGTTTTGGCAGGGAAGTTTACGTGTTCTAACGTGTCCCACAGCGTCGTGATATCAAAATGCCCAGCAAACCCCTGTTGCCAATACTGGCTGTCAACAAGTTCATGATGGGGGGCGATGTTAAAGCGGGTGCGACAAAATTGGCGTAACAGCGGTTGCGGTTCAATGGCGCTTACGCTTGCACCAGCCTGGTGCAGTAACGAAGGGAACACACCCGCCCCACAGCCGACATCTAAACAGGCCAAGCCCGCTACCTCGGTGTGCTGGCGCACAAAGTCAAGGTTGAGGGTCAGTTGGTGGGTGTTTTGGGTTAATTGACTTTCAATAAAATGAAGCTCTTTGGCGGTTAAGGTGCGAGAGTTTGTTTCCCCCTCTTCAAGCTCATCGAGAACATTGGTGTAGTGGAAATCACAGTCAGAACATGCGTATAGCACCATGTTTTTGAGATTGTATTTTGGCCTGCCATTTCGTTTGCCGCAACACTTACACTGAGTGAAATCGTACACTGACACCGCCCTTCGTCATCGTTTATAAGTTAGGCAAGAGGACAAGCTTCGGTTGACTTACGTTTAAAGCAAGGTAAGCATTTATCATATCAAGGCTACTACGCATAGAATATCCTGTAGCCTGGTATCACGTAGTTGTACAAGAGATGTATGAGGAAGTTTGCCGCCCGCTTAAGGTGGGACAACCGCAGCCTTGCCCCTTTTTATTTCTACCAGATTGATGGAGACCACCAGAAATGACAACACAAGAGACTGTGCGCAAGACAGTACTATTGAGCTTGGTATTTCTGATATCTGCCCTGTTCTTGACCATGATTCATCAATTTCTTATGCCGATGTTCGTGGCGGGTTTGTTTTCAGCCATGGCAAAGCCCGCCCATGCGTGGCTCACCAAACGCCTTGGGGGGCGGGAAAATCTCGCATCTGTAGGCGTTATTGTGGCAATTGTCCTGCTGATCCTCGCTCCTTTTTCCATGTTCGTAGGTGTGGTAGTGACCCAGGCGATAACGGTGGGGCAATCTGTTACACCCTGGGTGGAGTCATTTATAAGTGAGCCATCGACCTTTGCCCATTACCTTGAAAGAATACCCTTTTACACGGAGATCCTCCCCTATCGGGATGTAATCGTCGAAAAGGCCGGGGAGCTTGTGGGAACCCTCTCCACCTTTTTGATCAACTCCCTTTCCTCAGCCACCAAGATGACTGTGGACGCCCTTTTTGGAACCATCATCATGCTCTATGTCATGTTCTATTTTTTGACCATGGGCAATCGGCTCCTTGATCGTATTCTCTACCTGTTGCCCCTCAGAAACGAGGACGAACAGCGTCTATTGCAGCGCTTTACCTCGGTCACCCGGGCAACCATAAAGGGCAGCATTGTCATCGGCATCATTCAAGGCCTCATCTGTGGCTTTGCCTTTGCGTTTGCCGGAATTGAGGGGCCGGTTTTCTGGGGCAGTATCATGGCCGTTGCTTCTATCATCCCCGCCTTTGGAACCGCTCTGGTGTGGGGGCCTGCCGTAATCATCCTTCTGTTCATGGGGGATATTGTCGGTGTGAGCATAATTGTCGTACTCTGTGGAGCTGTGGCGGGGAATCTTGATAACCTGCTCAGGCCCCGATTAGTAGGAAAAGACACGGAAATGCACGATCTTTTTGTTTTGTTTGGTACCCTTGGCGGCATAGCCATGTTCGGGCTGCTTGGAATTGTCATCGGCCCTATCATTGCCGCACTCTTCATAACCATCTGGGAAATCTACGGTACTGTTTTCAGCAAGTACTTGCCTAAGGTGGGGGATGGTAGAGAGTAGGTAGTGACCCCTTCCTAACCGCATTACACAAAAAAGGAGTTAGAATGATATTCAAGAGAGTTGACCATGTAGAAATTGTGCCGCGGAATGTAGAAAAGACCATTGCCTTCTATGTCAACATTTTGGGCTGTAGAATTAAGAACCGCATTGAAGTCAAGATGCCGCCCATGAGAGAGGTTATTTATCTTGAGCTCGGCGATACGGTCATCGAGATAATCGCCGTTGATGATCCCAAGGCAAAATCAGAAGCTCCCTGGGAAGTTGGCTACAGAGGCATTGCTCTGGAGGTGGGCGCTATGGCGAAGGCGGTGGATTACCTGCAAGGCAAAGGCATAGCTATGGCCCAGGGGCCAGTAGACTTGGGCGATTCATTCCGCGCAGAGATAAGAGACCCGGATGGACTTATTATTGAACTGCGCCAATGGAAATAGCAGAAACGGTCCACGGACCAATGCTGCACCGGAAAGATGGCGCCTATATAATTTCCTAACCCAACCATTTCGCTGATACAGGATGGTTCTCAATGACAGAAAAACCCCTGAACACCCGCAATAACAACCAGGCGCTAAAGTCTCCATGGGGTCTTTCCATTGAAGAAACAGTCAAACTGTTTGAGCTTGACCCGGATGTGGGCCTCAACCAAAAACAGGTGCGCCGAAGGCTACATACCCATGGCCCCAACATGTTACGCCAGAAAAAGAAAGTCAGTGTATGGCAGGTTCTGCTCAATCAGTTCAAAAGCCTGGTGGTTATTCTCCTCGGCATCGTCTCTGCTTTAGCTTTTCTGTTCGGCGATTGGATCGAGGGCTTCGCTGTAGCGATTGCTCTGGTTCTGAATGCGGCGATCGGTTTTTTCACTGAGCTCAAAGCGGCACGCTCCATGGAAGCACTGCACCAGTTGGATCAAGTCAAGGCGCGGGTCCAGCGTAATGGGCGCAACAGCGAGATCCCCGCCGTCGAGCTTGTTCCGGGTGATGTTGTCCTGATCGATGCAGGAGATATCGTCCCAGCCG
>CAYUJC010000090.1:0-9339 GCA_964444945.1 uncultured Desulfuromonas sp. | reverse complement strand
GAGGAATATAACGAGTTCTACAAGCACGTCTCCCACGATTTTTCTGATCCAGCCAAAGTGATCCATTATCGCGCGGAAGGTACCACCGAGTTTTCCGCCCTGCTGTATCTGCCTAAAAAGCGCCCATACGATATCTTCTATCAGGATTACAAAATCGGTCCCGCTCTGTATGTGCGGCGGGTACAGATCATGGATCACTGTGAAGAACTGCTCCCCACCTACCTGCGTTTTGTTAAAGGGGTGGTGGAGTCTGCGGATCTGCCCCTGAATGTGAGCCGTGAGATTTTACAGCACAACAAAGCGGTAAGTGTCATCAAGAAAAATGTCACCAAGAAGGTGCTTGATACCCTGGCGCAGATGAAGAACGATGAACCGGAAGCGTATGCCGCGTTTTATGCTGAATTCGGCCGGGTCCTCAAAGAGGGGGTGCATCATGACTTTGAGCGCCGCGAAACCATCGCAGATCTGCTTTTGTTTGAGTCCACTCACACCAAGCCGGGGGAAACTACAACCCTGGCTGCCTATGTAGAGCGGATGCCTGCAGAGCAGAAAGAGATCTTTTATATCACCGGTGGCGACCGTACCAGCGCTGAAACCTCACCCTACCTTGAAGTGTTCAAGGATAAAGGGATTGAGGTGCTGATCATGACGGATGATTTTGACGACATCATTATCTCTGGTCTGGGAACATACAAAGAAAAGCCGTTCCAGTCCGCCATCAAGGGCGATCTCGACCTTGGCGAAACCGATAAAGAAGAGCAGCAGAAGGAATTTGGCGATCTGCTCGAGATGATGAAGGAAGAGCTGAAAGAGCAGGTTGCCGATGTGCGTATTTCCGGACGCCTGAAAAATTCCGCCGTGTGTCTGGTAGCCGGAGAGCACGACCTGGACCCCAAAATGGCGAAGATGTTCGAAGCTATGGGGCAACAGGTGCCCAAAGGGCAGAGCATCCTTGAGGTGAACCCCGGCCATGATTTGATCGCCAGAATGAAGCAGGTGTTTGCCGCAGATAAAGAAAGTCCACGACTTAAAGAGTATATTGGCCTGCTGTACGATCAGGCGCTGTTGCTTGAGGGGGAGAAACCGCGTGATCCGGTGGCGTTTGCCGCATCCATCGCCCGTCTTATGGCTGAAGGTGCTGAAAAATAAACCCTGCTTGCGTTGCAGGTTGTGAGAATTGACCAAATAAAAGGGCACCCTGTACGGGTGCCCTTTTATTTGGAGGCATATTTAGTTGCCCGGCTTACCCTGTCCCCATCTGGTCTTGCGCCTATACCTCTTTGGGGTTTACATAGTATGCAAACACCTTGAGCTCATCTTTTATTTTGTAGTTTGGCTGCTGGGCGTTGATAATTTCGTGAATAGTATCGCGCTCGGCATTGCTGTGAATGTGTCCGTTCAGGAGAATAGTGCCCTCCTTGATATCTATCTGCAAGTGGTAGCCTTCGATATCGGAAGAACGGATAATCTCAATTTCGATCTTTTTGCGCAGAATCAGTTCGCGCAGGCGCTCTTTGGAGTTTTCGCGCTGCTCCTGCAGGTGCTTTTCCTCAATGGCATGGATGATCAGGTCAACCGCCATATCTTCGGAAAGTTTAGCTGTGTTGATAACCAGATCGTAATTGCATGGATCATTCCAGTCGCGGTCAAAGTAGTACTTGATGAAGCCTTCGCGTTGCTGGTCACTCTTGTGCACCAGGATGCGGGACAGGTCCGGATCAAGCCATTCGCGCTCGGCCCAGCGTTCGATGCGCAGCTCGAACGGGGCAATGATGCGGGTGGTCAGAACGCTCTCCACCCCTTCGAGGATATCCTGCCCCCCGCGGCCGTAGATAATCACATCCCCGCGCAGGGCATATTCCAGGATAATCTGCTGAATGTGGTAGAAGTCGATCTCGGCTCTGGCATCCAGGCTTTCGACAAAAGCAGGTGGTTTTTCGTCCGCTTTTTCAATCGCCTCTTGTGACAGGCCATATTTGGAAGCCTCTTTGAGGATGGTTTCTCCGTCCACCAGTGTATACCCGAGCTTATCCGCCAGAGCATTAGCGATGATGGAACCACCACTGCCCATTTCGCGTGATATTGTTACAATAGCCATGCTTTCCCCCTAACGTCTGATGCCTTAGCAATAGATGAAACATCGTAACTTTAGCAACTGGATATTGGTCTTTACCCGTTGCCAGCTTTATTTTGTGGCTATCGCCACAGCCTTAATCTGTCTTTTAATGTGAGGGTTTGTGGTCAAAGTAGTGAAACGAGTCGAGGAAGCGCACCGTCCGACTTCTGGAGCGCATCACTATGGAGTGGGTACGGGCTCCACCGGAAGAATAGCGAACCCCGCGCAGCAACGCACCTGAGGTGACTCCGGTAGCTGCAAAGAATACATCGCCCGCTGCCATCTCTTCAAGGGTGTAAATCTTGTCCGGGTCGGTGATTCCCATGGTGGGGGCACGCTCACGTTCATAATCGGTGGTAAAAACAAGGCGTGCCTGCATGTCACCACCGGCACACTTGACTGCAGCGGCTGCAAGAACGCCTTCCGGGGCGCCACCGACCCCCAGAACTATATCTACACCGCTGTCCGCGATGCCGGTAGCGACTGCCGGAGCGACGTCACCATCTGCGAGCATGTGAATGCATGCACCTGCCTTGCGGATCTCGGCGATAAGATCACGATGCCGGGGGCGGTCGAGCAGAACTACGGTCAAGTCTTCGATATTGCATCTTTTCGCCTGCGCAAGGCGGCGCAGGTTTTCTCCGGGTGGCGCATCGATATCTATAATCCCTTTGCCCTCCGGGCCGACAATTATCTTATCCATGTACATATCCGGTGCATTGAGAAACCCACCTGCCGGAGCAAGAGCGATAGTGGTAATGGCCCCGTTACTCCCTTTGGCACACAGGTTGGTGCCCTCAAGAGGGTCAACCGCAATATCCACTGCCTGGTATTTGTTGTTGCCCACCTTTTCTCCGATGTAAAGCATGGGGGCCTCGTCCATCTCCCCTTCACCGATTACAACGGTGCCGAAAATATCCATCGTGCCTAAAACATTGCGCATGGCCGTGGTGGCGGCAGCGTCGGCGGCAGTTTTATCTCCCTTGCCAACCCAGCGTCCGGATTCAAGAGCTGCTGCTTCAGTAACCCGGGCAAGTTCCAGGGCAAGATGGCGATTCATACTGTTTTCTCCTGTGCGCGCTGTGTTACTATGGCGGCGTGTTTCACGCTTGTTGTCTGATTTTATGCTGTCCTTATGTTACGCCTCAAGCTCATGTACTCAGCTTAGGCGTTGCCATCATGGCACAGATCGGTGGTGGGAAACAATTACTAATATATACCGATTTATGGTGTTTTGTAGCAGCAGTTCCGTGGCAGCGGGGGCTTTAGCGTGCCGCGGTGTAGCAGCAGTGCCGAATGGGAGTTGGTGCCGATATAATGGAGCAACAGCAGCCGACAGATAAGTTGCATACCTTTATTCTGGAGCAGATCCGCCAGCAGGGAGACGCAGGGCTCAGTTTCGCGGATTTCATGCAGCATTGTTTGTATCATCCACGCTATGGGTACTACATGCAACAGCGCGAACGCATTGGTAAAAAAGGTGATTTCTATACTTCATCCAGCGTTCATCATGTGTTTGGGGTTCTGCTGGCGCGTCAGTTGGCGCAGATGTTTGAGATTCTGGCCACGCCGCTCTTTACTGTTGTAGAGCAGGGTGCCGGAGAGGGACATCTGGCCCTTGATGTGCTGGACGAATTGAAGCAGCGTGAGCCAGAACTGTATGCAGCGCTGGATTATTGTATTATTGAGATAAGCCCGGCCAATCGCAACCGGCAGGCGCGTATCCTCGCAGAACACACGTGTGTGCGCTGGACGACGCTGGAACAGCTAGAGCCGGTGCGGGGTTGTTTTATCTCTAATGAACTTGTTGACGCCTTCCCCGTCCATGTGGTGGAAAAGCACGTCGGTAAATTGTATGAAGTACGAGTAGTTGAGGATAATGGGGCTTTTGCGGAAAGATTGTTCCCGGCCCCAGCTGCGCTAAGCCAACACTTCAAGAGTCTTGGAGTAGAGCCTGTTGAAGGGAACCGTGCCGAACTTTGTCCGGCTGCGGCCCGGTGGATGAAGCAGGTGGCGGGGATCTTGGAGCGTGGCTTTGTCATCACGGTGGATTACGGCTATCCGGCGGCGGAGTTGTATGCTCCGTTTCGCCGTGCCGGCACCCTGATGTGCTATGCGCAGCATGCGGCAAACGATAATCCATATCAGCATGTGGGGCAGCAGGATATAACCGCGCACGTGGATTTTACTCTGCTTGAACAAGCTGGGACCCGTGCCGGACTTGCCCCGCTGTACTTCGGGGAGCAATACCGCTTCTTGATGGGGTTGGGGTTTGTAGAGGAGCTTATGCGTCTGCAGGCCCAGGCTTCCAGTCCGGATGCGGCGCTGGCGCTGCGACTGACCCTTAAAAACCTTATTGTGCCCGATAGTGGGATGGGGGATACGTTTAAAGTTTTGATTCAGGGGCGTGGAGTGGGGAAACCCGATCTGCTATGTAGCAGGAGTGTTGCCGATATTGCTGCCCAATTTACCATGGATGCGCTGGAGTAGCGCTACAGCTATGAGAGAGGTTAATATGACACTAACACAGAGAGTTGAAGCAGCATTGGACGAGGTGCGTCCCATTATGCTGGCAGACGGTGGCAATATTGAGTTGGTCGAAGTGACCGATTCTGGCGTAGCCAAGGTTAAGTTGACCGGGGCGTGCAGCTCCTGCCCCATGGCGACGGTAACCCTCAAGATGGGAGTTGAGCGGGTACTGCTGGAAAAAATACCAGAAATTACCGAGGTTGTGCAGGTGGACTGATGCATCCATGGCTTGAAGGGTTTAGCGCCTATCTGGAAGTGGAGCGTAATCTTTCGCCCCGCACCAGAAGCGCCTATATGCGTGATATCGTAGAGTTTTATGTTTTTTTGCGCAGCGCTGAAGATGAGACGGCAGATCTTGCCGAGTTGCTCGCCGGGGTGACCCGGGTGCAGGTGCGGCGCTGGCTTGCAGATTTACACCGCAGGGTAAAAAAAGCCACAACCGCACGGAAAATTTCCGCACTTAAGGGTTTTTGCGCCTACGCCATGCAGCGCCACGGCTTGCAGGCAAACCCTTTTGAATCTGTACGCCGCCCCGGAGTTGAGACCCGCCTGCCGGTGGTGCTGGATGTGGATGCGGTATATCACCTGCTCGACAGCATCAGCGCTTCCGACGCGTACGGACGCCGCAATCTGGCCATCTTTGAACTTCTCTACTCCTGTGGTCTGCGAGTCAGTGAGTTGACCGGACTCGATCTTGCCGATATTGATTTTGACAGAAATTGTGTCAGGGTGCTGGGCAAGGGGAACAAAGAGCGCATAGTCCCTGTTGGTGGCAAGGCGGTACACGCATTGCAACGTTATCTACGCCAGCGCGCGAGTGTAAGCAAAAGTGGTGAAAACGCGGTATTTCTGAACCGTTACGGCACCAGACTCAGCCCGCGCAGTATCCAGCGCCATATGAAGAATCTGCTCCTGCGTGCCGGACTCTCATCGGCCCCCACTCCGCACAGTCTGCGGCATAGTTTTGCCACCCATCTGCTCGATAACGGTGCCGACCTGCGCGCGATTCAGGAGTTGCTCGGGCATGTATCCTTGTCCACCACACAGAAATATACCCATGTCAGCAGTGAGCGGATGCTGGCTGAATATGATAAGGCGCATCCGCGCAGCCGTAAAAAACCTTAAGTTCAGAAGCCTGTCCGACTTTCCAGAAATTTACTCCGAAAAGCCCGGCAAGCGCCTAACGCAGGTTTTTCACATGGAGCCGCCGGTTGTGGCAGGAGTTTCACGAAAAAAGCCCCTTGATTTCAAGGGGCTTTTCTGTACGTCAAGCTGCCTAAAGAGCAGTTACTTCTCCCAGAAGCGCATGGTGCCGTTTTCTGCCAGATTGATATGCAGGTCATACGGCTCTTTGATAAGGATTGGCTCATGGTGCCCGCCAGTCTCCTTGATGGCGCGGTCAAGCCAGTCGGTGAGGTAGTCTTTGTATGCCGGATGGGCACACTTGTCGATGATGCAGCGAGCGCGATCTACCGGGCACATGCCACGCAGGTCCGCCAGCCCCTGCTCGGTAACCAGAACATCGATATCGTGCTCGGTATGGTCAACGTGCGGCACGTGGGGAACAACGCAGGAGATCCCGAACTCATCCGTCTTGCTCGGGCGGCAGGAGGGACTATGCATCATGGAGATGTAGGCGTTGCGTTCAAAGTCGCCACTGCCTCCAATGCCGTTGAGCATTCTGGTGCCGCCGGCGTGGGTTGAGTTGGCATGGGCATAAATATCGAACTCAAGCGGAGTGTTCATGCCGATCGCGCCGAGACGCCGGATAACCTCGGGGTTGTTGGAGATCTGCTGCGGACGCATCAGCACCATATCTTTGTATTTGTCAAATTTCGCCCACCACTCCTTGAATGCTTCGTTGGATAGCGACAACGAGGTGCAGTTGATGTACTTGCACTTGCCGGAGTCCATGAATTCGAGGAAGGTATCCTGCAGAACTTCGGTGAAAACGATCAAATCTTCAAAGGGAGAGGTGGTGAGGCCGCCGACTACGGCGTTGGCGATGGAGCCGACACCGGATTGCAGGGGCAACAGGTTTTTGGGCAGGCGCCCGGCCTTAACTTCCGCGCCTAAGAAATCTACGATATTGTCGGCGATTGCCTGTGATACCGGATCAGTACCACGCAGCGCGCGGCCGTTGTCGGGCAATTTGGATTCGACGATGGCTACGATCTTGCTTGTGTCGGTTGGAACCCAGGGAGTCCCGATCCGCTGCTTGGCATCGGTGATGGGGATAATGGTGCGATATGGTGGTACATCGCACATGTAGATGTCGTGCATACCCTCAAACGAAGGGAGGCCGGTATTGATCTCCACAATTATCTTATCTGCGATATCAATAATCTCCGGGGCTGCTCCTACAGCACCGGAAAGAATGATATCACCCTTTTCGGTGATGGCTGACGCCTCAATTACCGCCACGTCTAATCCACCGCCACTATCTTTGGTGTAAAAACCGTACTTCAGATCCTGCGCAAACATAGAGAGATGTTTGTCGCCCATACGGATCTTGCCGCTGTTAATCGACTTACTTAGTTCCTTGCCGGTCTGGTAGGGCCAGCGCCGGTCGATCATGTCATTGGCAGCCATCCTGTCTTCTACTTCCGCCCCCACCGAGGCACCAATAAACAGGTTGAGCTTTAACTTGCCCTGCAGGTTGTTCTTTTCGACATGCTCGCACAGCGCAATAGGGACAACCTTGGGATAGCCGACCGGGGTGAATCCGGACATCCCGACATTCATTCCATCCTTGAAATAATCGATACATTGTTCCGGGGTTTTGACCAACTTGAGCAATTCCTTGCAACGAACCCTGCTCTCCAATGTGTCTGCCATGTGCTCCTCCTTTTATGCAACCGGTGCTTAAGATAGGCTGGTATTTCATGGACAGGTATTTATGCCAACCTTCATAAAACCCGCAAAACAAAAGCCGCACGATTCTGTCTGTGGGCCGTGTCAGCGCATTTTTTTATGTTTCAGTAAAACATAGTTTTATTCTACGGTCAAAAATTACACTTAAATAAAATACCGTTATGTTTAATTGTATAGTATGGAGAATATTGTTAGTCAAGCTAAAAAATAAAGCTGTGCAAATGCTGATACCGCCCCGTATAAAGTATGGCCATGCAGATCTGTTCTTCTAAGTACCTGAATAAAAACAGGAAAAATAAAACATAGCCAGCATGGTTGCATAGGGCTTGTTTAGGGCCTGAAATATTTTTTATGGATATTACAGATATGGTGTTTTATAAAACATGAAATCAGATTCTTAATAATATCGAAGGTGGATGCGAAAGCTTCAGATTGGAAGCAATTGAATAGAAAGGGGTGTTCAGTGATATGTCGGGTACAAAAAAAGCCCCGCCGGAAACAGCGGGGCCTTTTTTGTTATATGACGAGATGAAACGGTGGTCTGTTATTCACACAGGTCTATCTTGATATCCCAGTTCTTGATCTTCATGGTTCCATTCACCGCCAGGTTCTGCTGCATCTTGAAGCAGCGGTCGAACAGTTGCGGCTCGTGGCCAATGCCCTTGCTCAAGGTTTCCTTGCAAGCGCGGTCGAAGTAGTCCTGCAGAATCGGGCGGTACTCCGGGTGCGCACACACATCAATGAGCTTCTGGGCCCGGTCTTTCGGTGCCAGCCCCCGTAGATCCGCCAGCCCCTGCTCGGTCACCAACACGTCGAGGTCGTGCTCGGTGTGGTCGATGTGCGGAGCCTTCGGCACTACGCAGGTGATGCCGTTGGGGTCGGTTTTACTCGGACGGCTTGACGGTGTATGCATGATGGAGAGATATGAATTGCGCAGGAAGTCGCCGGAGCCTCCCAGCCCGTTAATCATGCGGGTACCGCCAACCAGAGTGGAGTTGGCGTGGGCATAGATATCAAACTCAACCGGGGTGTTCATGGCGATGCAGCCCAGGCGCCGAATTGGTTCTGGAGCGTTAGAGATAGATAGGGGACGCATGACAATTTTATCTGCGTATTTATCCCAATTATCAAAGAAGCGGGGGAAGCCGGGCTCTTCAGACAGTGACAGAGAACACGCAGAGGCGAAATCCAGTTTACCTGAATCAAAGAAGTCCAGCATGGTGTCCTGCAGAACCTCAGTAAATACAGTCAGGTTGGAAAACGGCCCGTTCGCCAGCCCACCGACGACAGCGTTGGCGATAGAGCCGACACCGGACTGCAGCGGCAGGAGGTTCTCCGGCAGGCGCCCAGCTTTAACCTCAGCAGAGAAGAAGTCGAGGATATGGCCAGCGATAGCTTCAGATTTCTCGTCAGCGTCGCTGAAAGCGCGCCCCTTGTCACGATGCTTGGACTCAACTACGGCAATAATTTTGTCCGGGTCGCAGGGGAAGAATGGATCGCCGATGCGGTCATCCGCCTTGTTGATCAGGAACGGCTGACGATGGGGTGGATTGCGCGGGATGAGGCAGTCGTGCATCCCTTCGAAGGAGGGTTGACCGGTGTTGACCTCAATAATAATCTTGTCAGCAATCTTCAGGATTTCGCCGATCACACCACAGGAAGAGGTGGGAACGAGGCCGCAATCTTCGGTGATGGCTGAAACTTCAATAATGGCGACGTCAATTTTCGGGGTGTAGAACCCGTAGCCGAGATCCTGGGCGAAGAGGGAAAGGTGTTTGTCACTCATGCGGATGCGCCCCTCATTGATCCCCTTGGCGATG
>CAYUJC010000089.1:0-9468 GCA_964444945.1 uncultured Desulfuromonas sp. | reverse complement strand
CTTCTGGTGCGGCGCGTCGATAGTGTGACCTTTACCTCTTCATCCGCGGAGCACGACTATGTAGCGCTGATCGGCGCCCAGCTTGCACAGGTGCCTGCCAGGGTGCAGTACGCTTCCATCGGCCCCATCACCAGCGCCACTGCACATGAATATACCCTGCCCATTAACTTTGAAGCCTGGCCCTATACGGTTGCCGGGTTGATCGACGTAATCGTGGCCCAGAGGTTGGCTAAGGGCCCGAACCTGAATCTGAACCCGAACCCGAACCCAAACACAGGAGTTTGATATATGTATTTTCCTCGCTACCGCGCCCGGCGTACCCGTAAAAATGAAAATTTGCGTCGCATGGTGCGTGAAACCCACCTGCGGGTTGATGATCTTATCTACCCCATGTTCAGCGCCTTTGGGGAAAACATTAAAAACGAAATCCCCTCCATGCCTGGCATCTACCAGCACTCTATCGAAAACTTGGTGGAAGAAGCGCGTGAAGTGCATGCTCTGGGAATTCCGGCGGTGATGCTGTTCGGGATCCCCGAGTGCAAGGATTCTGTGGGGACGGACGCCTACAGCGACACTGGCATCATTCAGCGCACCATTCGCGCTTTAAAGGAGGAAGTGCCGGAACTTACGGTTATCACCGATGTGTGCATGTGTGAGTATACCGATCATGGGCACTGCGGCGTCATCAAGGATGGCGACGTGGATAACGATTCCACCCTGGAGCTGCTCGCCGCTGAAGCGTTGTCCCACGCGCAGGCCGGAGCGGACATCGTGGCCCCCAGCGATATGATGGACGGACGCATCGCCGCCCTGCGCGAGATTCTGGATGACAACGGTTTCAGTCATATCCCCATCATGAGTTATGCGGTCAAATACTCCAGCGCCTATTATGGCCCATTCCGCGATGCAGCTGATTCAACCCCGCAGTTCGGAGATCGGCGCAGCTACCAGATGGATCCGGCCAACCGGCGCGAAGCGATTCGTGAAGCCGCCCTTGACGTGGATGAATGTGCCGATTTTCTGATGGTAAAACCGGCGCTGGCGTATATGGACATTATCCGCGATATCAAGGAGCGTTTTGAGCTGCCCCTGGTGGTCTATAATGTCTCCGGCGAGTATTCGATGGTGAAAGCTGCGGCGGCAAAAGGGTGGATTGACCATGATAAGGTGGTAATGGAAACCCTGACCGGATTTAAACGCGCCGGTGCGGATCTGATCATCACCTATCACGCCAAAGAGGCGGCGCGCTTGCTGCGGGGTTGAGGTTTTATCAAAAAACAGGTGAAGG
Organism: uncultured Desulfuromonas sp.; assembly: GCA_964444945.1. Classification (GTDB taxonomy): domain Bacteria; phylum Desulfobacterota; class Desulfuromonadia; order Desulfuromonadales; family Desulfuromonadaceae; genus JAIVHC01. The sequence goes on along the minus strand of CAYUJC010000089.1, from coordinate 8,180 downwards.
TTATGCAGAAGGGGAGTCTGTTACGGCAGGCTCCCCTTCTGCATCGCGCCATTTGCAGCCGTTCTGTTCTACGTAGTTCGAATCGTCCCTTTTTCAGGATAATCATGCCCGAATATCAGCGCACCACCCTGGATAACGGCCTTGAGCTGGTCGTCGCTCCTATCAACTATCTCCACAGTGTCGAGATTATCTGCTACGTCAAGGTGGGCAGCCGCTACGAGAGTCCGCCACAATCCGGGTTGTCGCACTTTGTCGAACACATGTTGTTTCGGGGCAACGCCCGCTATGCTTCCGGCCCGGCTCTGGAACAGGCTTTCGAGCAGCTTGGCAGCGGTGTAAACGCCGGTACCGACGCTGAATCGACCAGTTATTTTGCCCGGGTCCACCCGGACGCGGTGGCCGCGGGGCTGGAGCTATTCAGTCTAATGCTGCGCACCCCCAGGTTTCTCCATCTTGAAACGGAGCGCGCCATCGTCCTGGAAGAAGCCCTGGGCGATTTTAACGAAGTTGGAGCGGATATTTGTGCGGACAATCGCATGGCACGCCTGCTGTGGCAGGAACATCCGCTGGCGCAGCCGGTGATCGGCACGCCCGCGACTATCCGCACCTTCGGGCGTGAAGAGGTGGAAAGCTGGTATCGGCAACACTACGCCCCAGACAATATGGTGATAAGTGTGGCCGGGCCGGTGGCGCCAGACGCAGTGCAGCGGACGGTGGCGGAGCATTTCGGCGCATGGAACGCGCGTTCCTGCCCGGTGCCGGTAATGGCAGCCCCGTCCCATCCCCTTTCTGGCCCGGAGGTAGCCTGGGTTCATGACTCTGATTCGCAGCTCACGCTACAGCTGGCGTGGCGCACCGAAGGGCGCGCGCATCCACGGGCAGAAGAGTTGCGCGTGCTGCGCCGCATGCTGGGGGAAGGGGGTGCCAGCCTCTTGATGCAGAAACTGCGGGAAGAAGCCGGCCTTACCTACAGCGTGGAGGCCAGTCTGGAGGAGTACGCCGATAGTGGCTGCTTTTCCATTGATCTGTCTACCGAGCCGGAGAACTTGCTGGCGGTGGTTCAGGCGGTCCTTGAAGTTGTGGACACGGTGCGCTCTGAACCTTCCAGAGCGCATCTTGATATGGTGAGTTGCAATGCGCTGAACTATCTTGATTTCAGCCGTGACAGTGTCGAAGAGTTGGCCGGGCGCTATGGCTGGGGGATTGTCAGTGGGCACATGCGCACGCTGGCGCAGGACCTGGATTTCTGGCGCCATATCAGTGCGGCTGCAGTGCAGGAGGCGGCGGCGTACTGTCTTACCCCCGCGCGCATGGGGTTTGTGTGTATCGGCCCCTGGAAAGAGAGCGAGCGCCACGCGGTGGAAGAAATGTTGCACCGCCGGTTCTGAATGTTTGCCACTTAAGTGATACGGATAGTTTTGTACAGAAAATTTTTAAAGCGAAAAAAAGTTTTGCGCTCGCTGGTGCTGGTGGGATCACACGCTTTGAGCATGCCGGCAATGGCCGGCATGGTGGTCGCGCCTTGAGAACGCGCCAGCTCGATGCAGGCGATTACCGCCGCGCGCGGCAGATCATTGTTGCTGTATGGGGTGTAGAGCGCACTCCAGAAATCTTCCCCACCACTGATAATGGAGGTAAAAACGCGCTGTGCCAGTTCTGCGTGAATCTTCCCCTGCGCATCAGCGGCATCCAGGCTGGATGTCGCTGTCCCCAGGGAGTTCCCTATGGCGCGCCGGATCTCCTCGGCACTTATGCTCTCACTACGGCGGAAAAACAGGGCGCGCAGCAGCACGGAACGCAATTCGCGCATATTCCCGGTGTAGTGATGGTTCTGCAGCAGCTGGCGTGCGGCCGCGTCGAGGACCGGTGGGTCTGAATCTTTCTCCCCCGGGTTTTTGTACGCCCGGTGAAGTTTGCCAATGAAGTGGGTACTCAGGTCGGGGATATCCTCACGCCGTTCATTCAGGGATGGAATTTCAAGGGTGAGTTCAGACAGGCGGTGAAACAGGTCTTCGCGAAACACCCCTTTCCTGATCAGCTCCGGCAGGTTTTTATTGGTGGCAGCAACCAGCAGAACGTGGGAAAAGCGGGTTTTGTTTTCCCCCAGACGCACGAAACTCCCATTGTCCAGAAAGCGCAACAACTGCACCTGGGTCTTCGGATCCGCGTCGCCTATCTCATCCAGAAAAACCACGCCGCCGTTTGCCTCTTCCAGAATCCCCTTGCGATCAGCGTATGCCCCGGTGAACGCGCCGCGCTTGTTGCCAAACAGTTCGGCATAGGTCAACTCACCGCTGTAGGCTGCGATATTGCTCTTTTTTATTGCCAGCTGGCGCCCGTTTTTAAACTGTGCCTGGTACATCTCATTCAGGCGCGAATAGATGTTGTTGAACACAAACTCCTTGCCGCTACCAGTGGGGCCGGTGATGAAAATGGAGGGGAGCCCCAGGGCGGTATCCTCGCTGGTTTGGTAATTCCATGACGCGAGGCGATTAAAGACCGGCGGGGTTACAGTCTGAATGAAGTTGACCACCGCGTTGGACTTTGCGGAGTTGCCGATGATGTTTCCCAGCTTGTACGAGGAGATCTTGGGGTCTTTGTAGGTTACATCCCGGCGCAGCTGCGCTACTTCGTGGGTGAGGGCGGCTATTTGCTGCAGATCCACCAGATAGCGCCCGATCATGCGTTCAATAATGCGCAGGATACGCTTGTGTTCGCTGGTGAAATAGTGGGGTTTGATACTGTCAAGACAGATGGTGGCCACCACTTTGTTGTCCACGCAAACCGGCACCGCAAGCTCACTCTTAATCGCCTCGGTGAGGTGGCGGTAGAAGCCGTCCGGGTCATGCTCCTCAGTGTTGGCGATCACCTGAGGCAGCCCCGTATGGGCAGTGTATCCGGTTAGGCTGCGCTGCGAGCGGGGCAGCTCCAACCCGCCGATACGGTTGGGGGGGATATACTTTTTGTACCACTCCTTGCTCTTCGCGCCGATGAGGTTTCCCTCTTCATCTTCAACTACCAGCCAGCGCCCATCTTCGCGTTCCTGTACCAGGGCAATGCTGCCGGTATTGGCCCCGATCAACTCCGTGGCCTTTGACAATACGCGCTTGAGAAATGGCTGCAGCCCCTTGAAATGTTCCTGCAGCAGGTCATTGATCTCCGAGAGCACCCGAATCTCCATGTGCTCCCCCCCGATTTCGCGAATGACCCGCTCTGCCATCTCTGCATGGGAGTCAAGCAGACCGCGCTCAAAGGGGGTAAAATCGTAGCTGGTGTCGGTGTAGTAGTTAACGACACAGATAATGCGTTTGCTGTGGGGATCATAGCGCGGCACCGCATACAGCGATTTAAGCCCCAGCTCCTCAGTCAGATAGCGTTTTTGCAGGGACTCTGCCTGCAGATTGGGGACATACAGCGGCGAGAGAAAGCGCTCATCGGTGATGGTGCCGTCATTGGCGATGTAGCGCGACAGCAGAGATTCACCCTGCTGCAGGCTGATCATCTGTTTGTCTTCATACAGCTTGCGCGCATGCGCTACGCGTGAGTATGAAACCAGGATGCGCAACCCCTGCGCATCTCCTTCTGAACCTAAGGGGGCGGGGATCAGCACGGAGGCCAGTGTCAGGTTTTTGACCAGGCGCACCGCGGATTTCATCATATGCTGGGCGGCTTCACGGTTTTTACGCTCATCTATGCGCCGCGCCAGGAGCAGCTGCTGGTGGTATTTGCGCGCTATATCCAGGGTAGGAACCACCTGGGTGAGAAACTTTTTCAGTTTCAGCTGTTGTAGCTCGTCGGGGATTCTCCCTTTGCGGGTGCTATCGACACATAAAGCTCCAATGGAGCGGTTTTTGTACAACAGCGGGAGCACATAGGTGGCATTGATGTTGAAGTGCTGGATAAAGTTGAGCTCTTTCAGGTTATTCAATGTACTGGTATCGCTCTGTTTGATCTCCTCCTGATTCACATACACGCGTGAGGTTACGAAATCCAGGGTGTTGATGGGAAAACTCATGCGCTGCAGCTCTTCGGCCAGCGGTCCGGTGGCGATAACGCAGGTCAGGCTTCCCCGGGTGAAGTCTTCCAGGTAGATGCGCAGGCGGTTGTGCCCGGTAAGCAGGTTGACCGAATGGGCCATGAGGTGGAGGATATCTTCGAGACTCTCTTTGCCAAACCCCTGGATCTTGGTCACCAGCTTTTCGATGTCGGTGGTGTTCTCCGGTGTCATTTTCTGGGCAGTATTCAAGCAGATTCTCCCCGGCGCGTCTGCACGGTTGGGCGGATAAAAGTAAACAGGCAGGCAGAGCTTCAGTTCATCTTCCGCCGTTCTTTGAGCTGATTCATCATCATGCCGGAGATGTTTTTATTCTGCTCTTCCGCCGGGATAATTTCTTCTATCCGGATAGTGAAGACCAGGCGTTTCCCCGCCAGCGGATGGTTGGCATCCAGGCAGACCTCCGTCTCGGTAATTTCTGTGACCATGACATGAAACAGGGAATCATCCTCCCGGGTTATCTCAATCTGATTGCCCACGGAGTATTCGAGCTCGGCCGGCATTTCGCTGCGTTTTACTTTCTGAATCAAATCCTGGTTGGATTTGCCGTACCCTTTCTCCGCTTCGATGGTGACCGTTATCTCTTCCCCCACACTCAGCCCCTCCACCGCTTCATCGAACCCTTTTATGACCTCATGATGCCCGATGATAAAGTTCAGCGGCTTTTTACCTGCAGATGAATCAAACACTTCGCCGTTTTCCAGCCGTCCGGTATAATGAACCTTGACGGTGTCACCCTTTCTTGCCACTCGCATAATGTTTCCTCCTTTGCTTCATTCTTCAATTATTTACGCAGATAAGACCAGGTTGATTCAGTCTTCGCGCTCAGATTAAAATATTAGTTACGCTAATGGCGGTGTGCGCGAAGGTGACCCGCTGCCCTGGGCGGATCTTTCCCCGTTTGCGCGTTTCCGTGTGGCCATCGACTGCCACCTCACCAGCGGCGATCACGTGTTTGGCCATGCCGCCACTTCCGCACAAGCCGGTGACTTTAAGCAATTGATGCAGTTCGATGTGGGGGCTGCCTTCGAGTTCAAAATCTATTTGTTTCATCTATTTTCGGCCTTTCATTGCCTTAATCATCAACGCTGCTATTTTGCCAGCGTAAGGGCGAAAAATTTTTCGCCCCTACCTCCGTGTATCACCATATGGGCACAGAACCTCCACCCATATGAGCGCAGGGGGGAGTGATGTGCACTACCGTTTGCTCACGCACGTACCAGAACCAAGCCGGCCGGGAGGGTTTCGCCAAACTGCAGGATGCGGTCCGCATCATCCACCGCAACATATTGTTTCACAACCTCTATCTGGTGCTGCGCCGCGCCGCTGTGTTTGAGTTTTGTCTCGATGCGCTGGCGCAGCTCTGCCTCGATATCGATGTCGCGTTGCTCCGTACAGCGCGCCGCCTGCGCAAACAGGGCATTGAGGCCGCTCCAGGCCGCAGCGTTCCAGTCCAGATGTTCCACGCGCTCGAACAGGTTTTTCACCTCACGCGGATGCACGATGGTCTCGCGTCCGGCGTACAGCGGGGTGCGACTGAGCAGGCGTCCCAGCGCCCAGGTGTAAGGTGGGGTATGTTTCAGTTTTCCCTGCACCAGGCGTTTCCCAAATATTTTCACAAGCTCGCACTTGGTCTCCGGGGGGAGAAGTTCCAGCGCGCCGGCCAGATATACCATCTCCGGCTCCGGTTCGTTCTGATTCTGCAGCGTGGGCAGAATGGCGTCAAACAACTGCTGCTGACGTTGGCGGTTCAAGCCTCCAGCTACCCGGCGCCAGAGCAGATACCACTGTTTCTGAATCTGCTTCTCTTTGGGGAACGCCATCCCCAGCTGCTGCACGCGCCACAGCTGTTCCATGCGTGATTCGTCGTGCTCCACTCCGTAGCCGGGGCGCAGGGTGAAGCCGGCCAGGTAGAGCCAGGTGTTTTCGTGCCCGACACTGCGGGTTTTGCGGGTCATCCCCGCATTCAGGGGGGGCCAGAGCTGGCGCAGGGTGGTGCTGTCCCAAGTGTCCCGCTTGCCCAGCAGGCGTTCCAGTTCTCTGGGCAGATGGGCGGGTTTAATGGTGGGCAGATCCGCGTGTTTTTTCCGGGCGTAGACCGCATCGATGTACGGTATCGCCATCCGCAGTGCCTGCTGTGTCTCGGTGCTCAGGGCAAGGTTCTGACTTTGGGGGTGCGCCGCGTCCCTCTGTTCCCCTTCTGCTTCCTCTACCCCTTTGCGCAGGTTGAAATCCAGGCGCCAGCGGCCACTGCCAGCGCGCGCGACGCAGTATATCTGCAGCAGCCCCAGTTCGTTCAGGCTTACCTCCAGGTGCACCCGCACCCGGTTGTTGGCGGGGCGGGGCTGATCTGCGCCAAGGTGGATAGCTGTTTCCAGGGTGGGGAGGGGGCGAAATTCATCTCGATTCCAGGGTACCAGGGTGCCGGGGCGATCCTGCTGGCGTTTCAGGGCATAACAGCATTGGAAGCGTACCGGCTGGTTGACGAGCAGATCGAACTCGGGCTCGGTGATGTTGATGCTGTGCCCGGCTTCCATCCCCTTGGGCAGAATGCACACCAGCTGCCGCTCCTTTTTTCTGCGTCCGTGTACTTCCAGATACAGTGAGTGCGGGTAGCCGCCGGTGATGCGCTCTGCGTCACCTTGACTCACAATCCAGCCGTAGCGCGCGGCGCCACGACTCACCGCCAGCGAGATGGCATCGTTGTGGAGTTCTCGCACCGCAGTACCGCTCTCCTTTTGCCACCCTTCCAGCAGCTGGTGCAGGCGGCGGCGCAGAAATTCCGGGGTCACGCTGCCACCGTTGAACAGCACCGCATCGATACTCTGGCCATCAAGAAACTGGGCCAGATGGCGGGAGATGGCGCTGTCCTGTGCATAGGGCAGCCCCCATTCCTGCAGGCCGGAGCTGTTTTCGTGCGGGCGTTCCTGCGCTGAGGTGAGGGGGAAGAATCCCTCCAGGATACAGGTGCGGATCTCGTGGGCCGCAACGCGGATCGATTTGGTGGAGGAAAACAGGCCGGAGCCGGAGCCGGAGACGGTGACCGGAAAGCTCTGGGTGCCGTTTTCGGCGTCAGGTTCGGTGGCGAGAATACGTTCCTTTAAATCGCGCGCTTGCGCCAGCAGTTGACTCCATTGTCTGGGCTCGGCCTGCTTCCCTGCCCCCATGAGCTTATGTTCAAGCACATGGGCCAGGGTGAGGTCGATATTATCTCCTCCGAGGAGCAGATGGTCACTTACCGCCAGGCGTTCCATCTTCAGGCCGGTGGCGGCGTGCTTATCCGCGCTGACCTGGAACAGACTCAGGTCGGTGGTACCGCCGCCGATATCACAAACCAGGATCTTCAGGGAGGGGTGTGCTGCGGCCGCAAGCATGTCGTGCAGAATGCTCAGGTTTTTGCTTCTCCCCAGCCAGAAGTAAAAGGCGGCCTGCGGTTCTTCTATCAGACGCAGCTGTGGCGGATATCCAGCCTGCTGTGCGGCCTTGAGGGTCAACTCCTGCGCTGCTTCGTTAAAAGATGCCGGAACGGTGATGACGATGTGCTGATGCTCAAACCGGCAGCTGGCGTCCTCAGCCGCCATGTTCTGATCCCAGACGGCGCGCAGCCAGCGCAGATACAGCGCGCTCGCTGCCACGGGAGAAAGCCGCCTGGCAGAGGAGATCTCCTCCGATTGCCACGGCAGAATGGCTCCGGTCCGATCTACGTCAGCGTGGCACAGCCACGATTTGGCGGAATGGATCACGCGTCCGGGGTTGAACGCAAGTTGCTGGCGCGCGTACGCACCGGGAATCCAGCCCGATTCCAGCGGCGGGATCCCCGCGAGGGTGTGGGCGGCGTCCTGCTGCGCTGCTGCAGGCAAAAAAGCGAATGAAGGCAGCTGCGCTGCCGTGCGCACACTGGTGGCGCTGTCCTGTTGCGGTATAGGGAGGACCTGCGAGCCTTTGTCCGGCTGGCGGCGGTCCACGTAGGCGAGGGCACAGTTCGTGGTCCCCAGGTCGATGCCGATAAAGTAGCGATTCTGTGGCGGGGTTGAGATAGACATACAATTACTCTTGGGTACGCAGATTGAATTCAATTTTCCAGCGCCGGCCACTGGGCAGGTGCTTCATCCACAGCTCCAGGGTG
>CAYUJC010000088.1:0-9877 GCA_964444945.1 uncultured Desulfuromonas sp. | reverse complement strand
TTCGCCGACTTCCTTCACTTTACCCTGAATGGCCTCCCTGCTGCTCCATTTCCACCCAGCCTACCTGTCTGTATGGGTCAGCACCTCTGCGACCCTTAACTGCAAGCGTGGAAGTAATTCTGCCTCAAACCATGGGTTTCGGCGCAGCCACATGTTGTTGCGCGGACTCGGATGCGGGAGCGGCACCACCTTTGGCCAGTAATTGCTCCAACTCTGGACGATCTTGGTCACCGTTGTGCCCGCTTCAGGGAAATAATACGCCTGCGCGTACTTGCCAATAACCAGCGTAAGCTCAATGTGCGTAAGCTGCTTTACCAGCTTTTCGCGCCACGCCGGTGCGCACTCGGGGCGCGGGGGGAGGTCGCCGGATGTGCCCGTGCCGGGGAAACAAAAGCCCATTGGCACAATGGCGATGCGGTGCGGGTCATAAAACGTCGCGGAGGATACCCCCATCCACTGGCGCAGCCGCTCCCCGCTGGCGTCCGCAAAGGGGATGCCAGCTTCGTGCGCCTTCCTGCCCGGAGCCTGACTTACAAGCAAAATGCGGGCTTGCGGGTCGAACTGGAACACCGGCCGCGGACCGAGGGGTAAATGCTCGGCGCAAATCGAGCAACTCTGAACCGCCTTGAGCAGAGGTGCGCTTGATTCCATCAGCTTCATCCCTTTATCACGCGATGTTTCACGCGCGCCTCCACAACCAGGCGGCCGCCAGGAACAACCCCAGCCACACCCCGGTGCGCACCGACATCGCCCGGAGGCTGTCCACTGCGACAGGGCTGCCACTGCGGTACAGCAACACGATGGCCACCAGCACCAGAAGATTGAGCAGAAAGATAACCCCGGCGGCGTATCTGCCTCGAACCGGGCTGCGCCAAAGAACAGCGCCAGCCCCCAGATACGCCACCCCCATCGCGGTGTTGTAAATGAGGAGAGGACGAAACACCACATACCCTGGATTGGAACCCAGAAACACCCGTCCACCGGCAAAGATGGTTGCGATGCCGAACAAAACAGCTATAAGCGCCAGAATCGCCCGGATAATTCTTCCATTGTTATTTTGCGTCAATTCTATCTCCACGCAGGATGTCTGATGCGGGTTCAACTACAGGACGAACACCGGTACTGTCTCAATTCAAAACTTCCCTCCGGGAATTTCGATATCGCGTCCAAACTGGCGAAACTCCCCCAGATTACTCCATTCGCCCCAGACAAAAAACTGATTAGGCGCGTTGACAAAATCGTAGACACTTTCGAGAATATTGAAGTGTTTATGCTCCTCCTTAGCGATCCGCAGCAGTAACTGGCGCACATTTTCATCTTGTTCTTCCGCTGCCGCCTGTTCATAAAAGCGAAAACTGTCTGCTTCTATCTTCATGGCCCGCCGATACCCCTCCAGGTCGCCACCCTTAATCTGGGTCGGCTTATGTTCGCTGCCAATAAGCTCCTCAAACACATTCTTGGCCTCATCCAGCACAGTGCTGTCTTCCATGGGGGCGTCTCCCATCTCCTTCTCCAAGCGCACCAGAACGTTGTAGTGTTTCTGTTCATCCTCGGCCAGGCGGCGGAAAATGTTTTGCAAGCCGGGGTTGTCGATCTTTTCCGCCTGCTGCAGATAATAGTCCTTGCCGTCCATTTCCATCTTTTTAGCAAATTCAAATACATCCATCGTGCTATCTCCTTCTGTTGTTAACGGTGCAGAAGCTTCAATCAGTCTGAGCCTCCGTCTAGGTTTTAACTTTTCATTTCTGCCCTTTTATTCCTTGAGGGCAGCGATGATTGTGCGGCAAAAAGCGGGCAGGTCAGACGGCATCCGCGAGGTGATGATGTTCCCATCCCGCACAACCTCGCTATCCATATAGGTGCCACCAGCATTTTTCAGATCATCCTTGATGGTATAATAACCGGTCACTTTTTTGCCCTGCAACACCTCTGCCGAGGCCAGCACCCAGCCCGCGTGACAGATGGCGGCAATGATCGTCCCCTCCTGGTTGGCGGTGCGGATCAGGTCGAGCATAGCCTCCGAAGCCCGCATAAGATCAGGGGCGTAGCCGCCAGGGATGATAAAGGCGTCAAAATCACTGGCACTGACCTCACTTGCCGCTACCTCCGCAGTAACCGGATAACCATGCTTTGACTCGAAAACTCCACGCTGGGGCCCGACAACCACAACCTCGGCTCCTGCTTCACGCATGCGCAGCAGCGGATACCAGAGCTCCATATCCTCATAGGTATTTTCTGCCAGAATCGCGATCTTTTTGTTTTTCAGTTCCATAGGTCCCTCCATTATCGTCATTTGCTGTTGCTGAAAAAATGGTAAAAGGTGTGCATTGCAATCAACCTGCGTTAACGCCTTCAGCTATCCGGTCGCCTGTCTCTTTATCGATGTTGCGCCAGTATTCCAGCGCCCGCCTCAGAACTGGCTCAGATACTCCACCCTGCAGATGCCCAACGACATTGGCTACCAGGCGGTCACGCTGAGCGTCATTCATCACTTCGCGCACTAACGTGCCCGGTTGGACAAAGTCATCATCATCCTTCCGCAGGGTGTAGGCGCTGCGCATGAATGTACCCTCAGCGCTCCAGGTTGCGTCTTCGGGGTAGCGTTCAGGGTCCGCTTTCGGGCCTCCCTTAGAATTCGGCTTGTATACAGGGTCGGTAACATTATCCATCCGCATCGCGCCACCCTTGCTGTAGCTGTGGACCGGGCATCTTGGCCGATTAACCGGAATCTGCTTGTAGTTAACCCCCAGGCGTGCCCGGTGGGCGTCAGAATAGGAGATCAGGCGCGCCAGCAGCATTTTGTCCGGACTGGGACCGATCCCCTGGATCAAATTATTCGGCTCAAAGGCCGCCTGCTCAATTTCGGTGTGAAAATCGGTGGGGTTGCGGGTGAGGGTTAATTTACCCACCTCCTGGGGTGGATAATCCTCGTGCGGCCACACCTTGGTAAGATCAAAAGGATTGAAGCGATACGTTTCGGCTTCCGCAAAGGGCATGATCTGCACCTGCAGCGTCCAACTCGGGTTATTCCCCTGCTTGATCGCATTGAAGAGATCGCGGCGGTGGTAGTCGGCATCACTACCGGCTATGCGGTCTGCCTCCTCCTGCGTGAGGAATTCAATCCCCTGATCCGTCTTGAAGTGGTACTTAACCCAGCAGCGTTCCCCTGCGGCATTGACCCACATGTAGGTGTGACTGGTGTACCCGTTCATATGGCGATAACTTCTGGGTACGCCGCGATCACTCATCAGAATGGTGACCTGGTGCGCCGTCTCCGGCGAGAGCGACCAAAAGTCCCACTGCATATCGTTATCGCGCAAGCCGCTGTCGGCACGGCGCTTTTGCGAATGGATGAAGTCCTGAAATTTCATGGGATCACGCAAGAAAAATACCGGCGTGTTGTTCCCCACCATGTCGTAGTTGCCTTCACTGGTATAGAACTTCAGGGCAAAACCACGCACATCGCGCCAGGTATCGGGGCTGCCGCTCTCACCGGCGACGGTGGAAAAGCGTGCCAGGACGTCGGTCTTGGCGCCGGGCTGGAACAGCACCGCTCTGGTGTAGGCACTGACATCCCCGGTCACCTCAAAATGGCCGAACGCTCCCGACCCCTTGGCATGAGGCTGGCGATCCGGGAGCATCTCGCGATTGAAATTGGCCATCTGCTCCATCAGGTAGTGATCGTGGAATAAAATCGGCCCATCCGGACCGACGGTGAGGGAGAACTCATCACTTGACACCGGGATCCCGCCATCATTGGTTGTGGGTTTGCGCTCACGTTCTTGCATAACTGCTCCTCCGCTTGTGGACAATCATTCTGCTCATGTAACGGCAGGGCTTACCTGACAACATCTGCGTGTGGCCTGTACCCTGCGCGAGGCTGAAAAACACAGTAAAACTATACCAGCGAATAGCTTATTCACAAGCAGTTGCGCAGGCGTTTTCTCCCCCTGTTTTGTCACTTTGCCCCACGGTTATACAAGTAAGTTGCTGTCCATGGTATAGTTCCTGTGGGGGCCAGATCTTTTCGCTTCTGCGCCCCCATCCGGCTCCATAAACCCTACATCAGGAGAGCGTGTGAAGCAAACGCTGGAAAAACAGGCCGAAGTTCTTGAGGTGATTGACACCCTGTCCAGCGGCTTCCTGCAGGGCAAGGTCAAGGCTCTGCGCCTGGCTATAATCGCGCTGCTCGCGGATGGGCATTTGCTCCTCGAAGATATCCCCGGTCTCGGCAAAACCACCCTGGCGCTGGCGCTGTCCCGCGCGCTGGGGTTGTCGTTCGGGCGCGTCCAATGCACCAGTGACCTGCTCCCCTCAGACATCACCGGTCTATCTATTTTTGACCGCGAACAGAACAACTTTCGCTTTATCGAAGGGCCGATCTTCAACCACATTCTGCTGGCCGACGAGATCAACCGCGCTATGCCGAAGACGCAAAGCGCCATGCTTGAAGCCATGGAAGAGCGCAACGTCACCATCGAAGGGATCAGTTATCCGCTCCCCGACCCCTTCATGGTAATTGCTACCCAGAACCCGACGGAGCAGATCGGCACCTACCCTCTGCCGGAATCCCAGCTGGATCGGTTCCTCATCACCACCGGAATCGGCTATCCACCCGCAGCGCTGGAAAAACAGATTATCCGCAGCGGTGGTATTCGTGAAAAGATCCTCGACATCAAACCGCTGCTCAGCCATGCCGACATCCATCTGGCCAAACAGGCGGTCCAGGCCATCTATCTCGATGACAAGCTGGTCGACTACCTGCTGGCCATCGCTGAAGCAACCCGCGCCCACCCCTTTATCAGCGCTGGAATTTCGACGCGCGGAGGGATCAGCATGGCCGCGGCGGCACGCGCCGCCGCCTACCTGGATGGACGGGAGTACGTCCTCCCCGAGGATGTGAAACAGATCGCCGTGCCGGTGGGCGCCCATCGCCTGATTCTGCACCATGAGCATCAATCCCTGGACAAACGTGAGGTGCTGGCATCGATTCTCAACAACGTACCCGTGCCTATGGTCTGAAACTGACCAAAGCAGGAACCCTCTACATCGTCATGACCCTGCTGCTCGGCTTCGGGGCGGTCAATACCGGCAACAACCTGCTCTATCTGCTGGTGGCGGCACTACTCGGATTCATGGCGGTTTCGGGGCTCCTCGGCCACTGGAATCTGAAAGATATCCAGGTAACCCTGGAGCCACCGGATGAAATCTACGCCGCGGTGGAGACGTTGATGCGGGTGCGGGTGCATAACCGGCACCGTCTGTTACCGGTTTTTCTGCTCGATCTGTATTTTGACGCACAGACCTCCCGTACCGGCCACCTGCCCCTGCTCAAAAAAGGGGAGCGGGAGTCCATCGGCGTTCCGATCACCTTCAACGCCCGGGGCAAACATCAGCACCAGCACTTGACCATCAGCTCCGCCTTCCCCATCAACTTTTTTGTCCGCCGCCGGGTGCTGGAGCTTAACCAGAGCGTCATCGCCTTTCCCCGTCCGCTGGTGTGCCGGCAACCAGGGGCTACCGACCAGGCACAACGCGCAGGGGCGCTGGAGAGTCAGATGAAAGGGACCGATGGCGATATCAGTCGCATCGGTAACTATCAGGGCACCGAGCCGCTGAAGATGATCCACTGGAAACTGAGCGCACGCCATGACAGCCTTAAAATCAAGGAACTCTCCAGCCTGCAGCACCCGCCGGTGCAGATCGAGCCGCTGACCCTGCCGGGAACCGGACTGGAACAGCAACTGCGCTGCGCCACTTATCTGATCAACGACCTGACCCGGCGCAACCGGCCGGTCGGATTGAAGTTAGGCGCAGTAACCCTGCCCCCCGCGCTGGGGCCGGGGCACAAGCTGCGTTTACTCAAGGAATTGGCACTCTATGCTCAGGATTAAAACGCTCCTCACCATCCTGACCTATCTGGTGGTTGTCCTTGGGGTGATTCCACTGTTCCCCTGGCTGGACGCGCCAGTGCAGTTCAGCGCTGTGGGTGCGTTCTGCGCTGGGTTGCTTGCAGAGCGGCGCCAGCGCTACCTGATGGGCCCACGCCTGGCCACCGTTCTGACCTGCGCTTTTTTTGCCGTTTATCTGGTTCAACTCAATTTTAATAACGTGGTGGCACCGGTTGTCAATCTGCTGGTCCTGCTGCTCAGTATCCGCCTGGTCACAGAGAAGCAGGGGCGTCACTATCTGCAGATTTTCGTATTGGCGCTGTTCTGTCTGGCCGGTTCTTCCCTGCTGAGCTTGAGTATGCTCTATCTCCCGGCGCTGATTCTGATGATCTTCGGCGTCACCATTGGGCTGGTTTTGCTGACTTTTTTCCAGCGCGACCCCAGCTTACGCCTGAGTCGGGCGCAAAGTACAAGCCTGCTCAAAACTGCGGCGATTCTCCCTACCGGTTCGTTGCTATTGATGTTGGGGCTTTTTTTCATCCTGCCACGCACCCAGTTCCCGCTGTGGAATTTTCTCAACCCCGATGCCGCAGCCACCGCTGGCTTCAGCGAACAAGTACGCCCGGGTGCCTTTGTCAGCAGCGCCGCCAGCAAAAACATGGCGTTTCGGGCTGAATGTGAAGAGATGGGCGCCGAAGACCTTTACTGGCGCGGCACGGTTCTCAACACCATCGAAGGTTCGACCTGGAAGCGCACGGTCCCATCGCAGGGGCGCGAACGCGTGGCTGGAGGCATTCCGGTCACCTGCACCATCACTCTGCCGGCCACTGCCACCCAGTTTTTATTCACCCTGGATCGACCCGTTGCGCTGGAGGGCCTCCAATATCAGCAGCACAGCGATCAGGTGTTCCTGTCACGCCGACCGTTACGCAAAAGCGTCAGTTACCGGTGTCAATCGCGTCTGGGGGGAGCATTGGAGCAGCTTTCCACGCCGGATGTAGACCTCTATCTGGATGTGCCTGCCAGCGTAGCGCCGCGGGTGCTGCAGGTAGCGGAGCGGATTCGACAGCAGGCTGAAACCCCGCACCAGCGCATCGCCCTGCTTGAGGAGTTCTTCCGTCAGCAACAGCTGAATTATGCCACCACCGATCTCCCCGGAGTCGCTGCACCCATAGATGAATTCCTGTTTGCTAAAAAGCGGGGCTATTGCGAGTTTTTTGCCTCTTCCTTTGCTCTGTTACTGCGCCTGAGCGAGGTGCCGACACGTCTGGTGGGTGGCTATCATGGAGGGGAATACAACAATTTCGGTGGCTACTATCTGGTTACAGAAGATATGGCGCATGTGTGGGTGGAAGCTCTGGTTGATGGGCAGTGGCAGCGTCTTGACCCCAGCCGTCTTGCGGCCAATGCCGCGACCACGCTGCTCGCTTCGCGCCAGCAGGGGCTGTCTCTGGTCAAACGCACCCTGGACAGCCTCGAATATATGTGGACGCAGGTGGTAATCACCTACGACTTAAACACCCAAATCAACCTGGTGCGTAGCAGCGGCATCCGCCTGAAAGGTATGGCCCCCAAAACAACCACGTTACGCCGCGCCGGGCTGATCATTTTGCCCTTGCTGCTTGGCGGCGCCGCCGTGCTGTGGTGGCGAACACATCAGCGTCTGACCCCTCAACAACGTCTGTTGCAGCGCTATCAGAATGCTTTGCAGCAGCGCTACAAACTCGCGCACATCCCTCCTGCCAGCGGTCTGGTGGAGCTGGCGCTGGAATTAGATGACCCTCGCTGCCTCATCTTCGCGCGGCGCTACAGCGCCATGCTTTACGGCAAGCACCCTTTAAGCGCGGCAGAGTTCCGCCAGCTTGATGCCCTCGTCGCCGAAATCCGCCAGGGGCAGGATAAAAACAACTGAAAATCATACCGAATCAGGATCACGCAGAATGGCGGTAAACATCTGCTTATCTGCAGCATCTGAGGCAAGAATCAGAATTATCTTGACTATCTTGGTACGCCCCTGTGCATCCTTAATATTGTGCAGCCCCGCCATTTTGTGGCTTTGCACTTTGCTGTTACGGATTAAATTCGCGATGCTTTGGTGCAAACTTTCAGCGTTATCAAGGTAGTCGAAGAAGTTCTCTCCGAGCAGTCGTTCCCTTGAAAGGCCGAGCAGCTGTTCCGCTTTCTGGTTGGAAATGACTATTTTGCCATTGGCCAGAAAAGTGACAATCGCGGATCTGGTTGCCTCGATCAGGGTGCGATAGCGATTTTCGGACTCTTCACGCTGCAGGGTGGTACGGTTCAGCTCTGCCATCATCTCATTGAAATCAGCGAGCAGCTGCCCAATTTCATCCCTGGAATCCGTTGTCGGTATGCGTTCAATGAGACTGCCGGTGGTCGTAATTTTGTGTATAGTAGCCGATGCTGTCTTGAGGCGGCCCAGAATAAGGTGCCGGACCGCCAGATAGGACACCAGGACAAACAGCAACAGTATTCCGGCCCGGTAACCGAGTTCCTGTTTAAAGTTGGCGGCTACTTCAGCATACACCGAACTCATCGGCTTGGTAAACGATACGGCCCCCATGATATCTCCAACCTTGTCATTATACGATGGGTGCCCCTTTGGAAAACGCTTTTGAATATACGTGGGAGCAGACTCATAAGTGCCATGGCATTTCAGGCAGGATTGGTCCGCAATCTGGGCTTGCAGATACCGAAACACTTTTTTACCATTGAGCTCGGTCACAGTATAAAATTCGCTTTGTGTAGCGCGGGGGAATTCTTTTAAATGCTTGGTTTCGAAGGCATCCGGCTTATTGGCGGGGTTCCGGTAGGCCAGCGCAACCTGGCGGATGGAGTAATTTGCGTTTTCAGAAATTTTCTGCGCGATCTGGTTGGTGACCACCTCAGGGACAAGAGCGTAATTGTGCTCCGGCTCATCGCGCACAATACTGGACATGTGGTTCAATATTGTAATCAATTCGTTGGAACGGCTCCGCGCTTCCTCCAAAGCAAGGTTCTGCGCCGCTCCCTGCTGTTTTTGGTAGGTTAAAAAGGCGGTTACAAGAAAAAGTCCGACCAAGAGCGCCGAAAGAATCAAATTAAATTTGGTGCTGAGCCTTAGATAATCAGTTTTTGCCATCGGCGTTGACTCCCCCTGGACCCTTTGGCCCCGACTTCTTCTTGGCGTTTCCTCTGGTCACTTCTTCTACTTCCTGCTGTGCACTTTACCGCACTGTTGCGCACTATACCACCAGATAGAGCTGCTGCAAAATATTGACTTGGCAATTCCCTTTCGGTTTCGGGGTCAGCTCCGCGCTTGTGTAGGTATCCTTTCCCTTGAATTCTGAAAAAGTGGAGCCTTCACGAAACTTAAGATTCAACCACTCGCGCTAAATTGGCGCTCGCTGAACAACTGTGCCTTCACGCAACAGATATTCTTGCAGGAAGCCGCTTCTGCCGCGTGAAGGCATATAATGGCTGACTTCGCCCTCGGGTGAAGATTTATTCGGCCTAATATTGGCCTGCGCCGAGAAGATCTCCTGTTGCGCGGTGGAGTTGCGCTTTGGCGATATGGTAGTTCCAGCGCGCTTCCACATCGGTGGCTTCGGCCCGGGCCAACGCGGTCTGCGCGTCCAGCAGATCGGTGATGGTTCCCGCTCCAACCTCATAGCGTTTGCGGGTCGTGCGCATGCTCTCCTGCGCATCTTTGACCAAAACCTCGGCCGCCTGGATGGTCTCAAAACTCTCGATCAATTTTGAATGCGCGTTCCAGACTTCCCGCCGCACCTGCTGGACAAGACTCAGCGTCTGTGCCTCTGTCTGTCTCAATTCCGCCTGTGTCTGTGATAGCTTATGTTTGCGTGCAAAACCGGCAAACAACGGCAGCTCCAAGCTCAAACCGGCCAGCCAGTCCTCATCTTCGGGGAGAAATGTGTCATCGCGCCACCCATAGTTGCCATAGGCCTCCACTGTCGGTCCAAAGGCGC
>CAYUJC010000087.1:0-9941 GCA_964444945.1 uncultured Desulfuromonas sp. | reverse complement strand
CGCCTGGCGGCACAGACCGCGCGTCTGGGAGAGGCTGAAGCCGCGCGCTATCCGAGCTTCAGACTGTCAGGTTCGATCGGACTGGAAGCGCTCACCATCTCCAGCCTTGGAGATAGTGGCGCGGATACGCGCTCCCTGCTTGGCAGCGTCACCGCACCGATCTTCCATTCTGGCAGCATCCTCGCCAATATCGAGGTGCAGGATGCGCTCCTTGAACAGGCACGGCTGGCTTACGAGGCGGCGGTGCTTACTGCGCTCGAGGAGGTCGAGAACGCACTTGAGGGATTGGTGAACGCCAATCAGCGTCGTGCCCAGCTCGCGCTGGCTACCAGTGCGGCGCGCGAGGCCCTCACCATCGCGGAACAGCGCTACGCCAGCGGTCTGATCGATTTTCTGGCGGTACTCGACAGTCAGCGCACCCTGTTTAACCTCGAAGATCAACTCGCCAGCAGCACTGGTGACCTCGCCACCGCCCAGATTCAGCTCTACAAAGCCCTTGGCGGGGGCTGGTCCCCAACCGAAGAAGTCTGAACCAGAAGGCAAGGAGCGGGGGAATCTCAGGGGGATTGCATAAACCATGCAGTTTTGCTTGCCGTTCACCATACCGTTGCCAATACATAGTATTTCCATACCATCTATGCGTAACCTTGGATGTGAAGCTGGAGCAACCGCAGCGCTTGAGCACATTTCCCGGATAACGCCAGACAATGCCAGATAATATTGTAGTGAATGAGAGTTGCAAGTATGAGTAAAAATATCCCCACCAACACCGATACCCCAACAGCTACTTCAATCGACACTCAGGCCGGCACTCAGGCCGGTACCCACGCTGGGATGGCCGACCTTGAAGCCATCCTCGCCACCCAAGGCGGCGGCGGAGGTTTTCTGCGCCGCTGGCGTCTACCGCTGCTCCTCGGGGTGATTGCGGTGGTGGCGGCTTATCTTCTGTTTGGCCGCAACGGTGATGCGGACAAAGTGCAGTATCGTGCCACCGAGGTGATCACTGACACCCTGGTGGTCAAGGTCTCGGCGACGGGTCAGCTTGAGCCTACCAACCAGGTCAACGTCGGCAGTGAGATGTCCGGCACGGTTGAGACGGTGTTTGTGGATGACGACGACCGCGTAAGCAAAGGGCAGGTGTTAGCTGTGCTCGATCTGTCGAAATTCAAGGATGCCGCAGCCAGATCACGCGCAGCCGTCGGCGTTGCGCAGGCGAGTGTAGAGCAGGCGCAGGCGACGGTAAAGGAGGCGCGTGCGCGCATTGAGCGCTATCGTGAGGTGGCCCGCCTGTCTGGCGGCAAAGTGCCATCGAAGACCGAAATGGACACCGCCGAGGCGGAACTGGCGCGCGCCGTGGCCAATGTGGCGAGCGCGCGGGCGAGTGTAGCTCAGGCGCAGGCAGCATTGCGTAGTGACGAGACCGACCTCGAAAAAGCGCACATCCGTTCTCCCATCAATGGGGTGGTGCTGGAACGCGCGGTCGATCCCGGGCAGACTGTAGCTGCTTCACTGCAGGCGGTGACCCTGTTCACGCTGGCCGAGGATCTTTCCAAGATGGAGCTGAAGGTTGATGTTGATGAGGCCGACGTTGGTCAGGTCAGGGCGGGGTTGCCTGCCAGCTTCACGGTCGACGCCTGGCCGGGACGGCGCTTCGAAGCGCAGATAACCCGGGTGGGCTACAACGCCATCAATACTGACGGTGTTATCTCTTATCCTGGGGTGCTGCAGGTGGATAACTCCGATCTCAGTCTGCGCCCTGGTATGACCGGCACCGCCGAGATCACCACGCTCACCCACGCGAATGCGCTGCTGGTCCCTAACGCCGCGCTGCGCTTCAGTCCGCCGGAGGCGGCACCAGATGAGAAAAAATCCAACCGGGGGATCTTTGGCTCGATGATGATGCGCTCACCGCGCAGCAGAACCATGGCAGAGCCAATTGGCGCAGATGGCATGCGGAACATATGGGTATTGCGCGAGGGGGAGGCGGTACCGCTGCAGGTAAAGACCGGTGCCACCAACGGCCGCGTTACCGAAATTCTTGTAGGTGAGCTCGAAGCCGGCATGGAGGTAATTACCGAGATCGCGAGCCGCAAGTGATGAACGAGAATGCAGCCCTGATCCGTCTGACCGATATCACCAAGACCTATGGGGAGGGACAGGCCGCCTTTCAGGCGCTAAAAGGGATTGACCTGGAGATTATGCAGGGGGAGTTTGTCGCGGTAATGGGGCCGAGCGGTTCAGGCAAATCCACCGCCATGAATATCCTCGGCTGTTTGGATATCCCGACCAGCGGCCATTACACCTTTCAGGGTGTCCATGTAGAGAGGCTGTCGCGCGATCAGCGCGCGTTACTCAGGCGTAATTTTATTGGCTTTGTGTTTCAGGGTTTTAATCTGCTGGCGCGCACCACCGCGCTGGAGAATATCGAGCTGCCGCTGATCTATCGCGGCACCCCGAGCGCGACCCGCCACGCGGCAGCGCGCGCGGCTCTGAAGCAGGTTGGGCTGGAGGGTTGGGAAGGCCACACCCCCGGCGAACTCTCCGGCGGCCAGCAGCAGCGCGTGGCCATTGCCCGCGCCATCGTCACCAACCCTATTGTGCTCCTTGCCGACGAGCCCACCGGCAATCTCGACAGCCAGACCAGCCAGGAAGTTATGGAACTAATCAGCAGCCTTAACCGCGAGAATGGCATCACGGTGCTGATGGTCACCCACGAGCCGGAGATGGCCGCCCACGCCCGCCGTATTGTCCATTTTGTTGACGGCCGGGTAGCCAGCGACGCCCGCCAGCAGGAGCGTGCCTGATGTGGTGGAATACCTTGATGTTGGCGCTACGCGCCATCAGCCGCAACCTGATGCGTTCGTTCCTCACCATCCTCGGAGTGGTGATCGGCGTGGCTGCGGTGATCACCATGGTGACGCTGGGCAACGGTGCGACCCAATCGATTTCTGACCAGATTTCGAGTATGGGCAGCAATCTGTTGATGGTGCGCCCGGGGCAGCGCTTCGGCCCCGGAGCAGCGGCTGCGCCGCGCTTCAAGCTTGCCGACGTCGAGGCGGTGAGGAACCAGATCAGTGGCGTAGCGGCAGTGGCTCCGGTGGTGGGCAGTGCAGCTACGGCGGTGTATCAGGCGAAAAACTGGTCCACCTCGGTCACCGGCACTACCAATGATTATTTCACCGCCGGTAACTGGGAGATCGCCAGCGGGCGCGAGTTCAACAGCGCCGAGGAGCGCTCCGGTAAGGCCGTGTGTGTGATAGGGGACAGCGTTCGCGACAAGCTCTTTGGGCAGCAGAACCCCGTGGGCGCGGAGATCCGCATCAAGCAGTTTTCCTGCGAGGTAATTGGGCTGCTCAAGGCGAAGGGGCAGTCGGCGATGGGTTCCGATCAGGACGATACCGTGATTATGCCGCTGCGTACGGTGCAGCGCCGCCTTGCGGGGAACCTGGATGTGAGTATGATTATGGTGTCGGTCGCGGCGAACGCCTCGATTGATACGGTGAAGCAACAGCTTGAACTGCTGCTGCGCGAGCGCCGCCACCTGTCAGAGTTTGAAGAGGATGATTTTCGGGTGCTGGATACCCGGCAGATTGCCGACGCTCTTACCGGCACGACCCGCATTCTCACGTTGCTCCTCGGCGCGGTGGCGGCGGTGAGTCTGCTGGTGGGCGGTATCGGCATCATGAACATTATGCTGGTCTCGGTCACGGAGCGCACCCGCGAGATCGGTATCCGCCTCGCCATCGGCGCCCTCGAACGTGAGGTGCTGCTGCAGTTTCTCATTGAAGCGGTGGCGCTGTCGAGTTTGGGCGGGCTGATCGGAATCGCGCTGGCCGCCGGGACATCAGTCTTTCTGGCGGGGTTGATGTCGGTGCCCTATCTCTTCGATCCGGCCATCAACCTGCTCTCGTTCGTGTTTTCCGCAGCTATCGGCGTGATCTTCGGCTACTTCCCCGCGCGGCGCGCCGCCCGCCTCGACCCGATCGAAGCTTTGCGCCATGAGTAGGCAGCGGTTGTTTCATCCGGGTGCCTTTCAGGTGCAGCCAGGTGGCGCGCAACCAGGTGGCATTATTCAGCAAGGCTTATCTCTGTTTTGAAGTCTGCGGGTTTTACCGCGAGGACGGAACAGGTCAGCTGGTCGAGAATGGCCTCGGCGGTATTGCCTATGAGAAGACCGGATATCCCTGTACGTGCAACCGTACCCATCACTACAAGATCCACCTGCAACTTCTCCGCCAGTTGCGGGATCATTTTTTTCCCCGGCCCCTTGGGCAGATGAAAGCTTGGCGCCAGGCGCCGATAAGTGTCGGCCCCCAGCGATTCACGCAGTTCCTCCCCCAGCATATATAAGCCTTTTTTGTGCGGAATATGGGTTTTTTCAACATAGTCGGCTACCCCATCAAGGGTGGTTATGTCGCGCGACATAAGGGTTTTTTCCCCGATCGCTTCCCACGCATGAGCAATATGGAGAGAGGCAACGTTGGATAGTGCAAGCTGGCTGGCTAGCGCAAGGATTTCACGGTTAAGGTCGTGGTCCTGGCCTAACGGGTGCAGCGGATCGAAATCGACAGCCGCCAGGATGTTGTTATAGCTCGGCGTTTCGTGTGGTTTCATGAGCCAGACCGGGCAGGAACAATAACGCAGCAGGTTCATATCGAAGTTGCCAAATATTCTTTTAAGCCAGCTCGGGTTTTCGGCCGGTTTAAGCACCAGATCGTTGCCATTTTTCAGTACGGTGCGAATCACCTCAATGTGGGTGTTGTCCTCCAGTATTTCGAAGCGGATATTCAGCCGCTGCTTATGTGCTTCGACCAGCGCTTGCAGGTGCGCGAAGTGTGCGTTTGCGCCAGTTGCAAGGGTCAGATCGGCCTGGTTAGTTTCTGCCACTGATACTGCACGGGCGACAGCCCAGTCTTGATCGTCGGTTGCGTCGCTGACATACAGAATATTTTTAAATTGTTTCATATTATGCACCTGTACTGATGGGGAAAGCGCTTCTGTTTTCCTGCGGACTTACGCCGCTTTAACTCCCAGGCTCCGTAGATCGTGCCCGGTGGGAGATTCGTGCGCCCTGATGCCGAATTCAGGCAGGATCGCTAAAAAATGGTCAAAAATATCGGCCTGAATGCTTTCGTATTCACCCCAGGCGGTTGTATTGGTAAAGGCATAGATTTCTATGGGCAATCCGTCTGGCCCCGGTGCCAACTGCCGCACCATTAAAGTCAGGTACTGATGAATGTGGGGGTGATTTTTCAGGTAGGCGAGCATATAGGCGCGCAAGGTGCCGATATTAGTCAGGCGGCGGCTGTTTATCGGCGCGGAAAAGTTTTGCTCCAGTTCGCTGTTGTAGAGGTGCAGCTCCTTGAGTTTTTCCTCAAGATACGGGGCGAGGAGTTTGCTCTTCTGCAACTGCGAAATCTCAGCGTCAGTCAGGAAGCGGATACTGTTGATTTCCAGGTACAGGCTGCGTTTTATCCGGCGGCCACCAGATTCGGACATGCCGCGCCAGTTTTTGAATGAATCGGAGATGAGGGCATAGGTTGGGATAGTGGTGATGGTTTTGTCCCAATTCCGGACTTTGACCGTGGTCAGGCTGATGTCAATCACGTCACCATCGGCGCCGAATTTTGGCATCTCCAACCAGTCATCTATGGCAAGCATATTATTCGCTGACAGCTGAATCCCGGCTACCAGGCCAAGGATCGGATCTTTGAATACCAGCATCATAACCGCGGAGATCGCACCCAGGCCACTGAGCAGTAGCAGGGGAGATTTGCCCATGAGGATGGAGATGATCAGCAGGCCGATAAGGAATGCAGTTATAAGTTTAATGCTCTGCATTATGCCCCGCAAGGGGAAGTGCCGCATGGTGGGGGAGCGCCGGAAGATACCCTGCAGGACATCAAGCAGCGAGAACAGCGCCAGGGTGATAAAGATCAGGATCCATAGATTTGTTGCGGTTTCAATCGTCGTCAACAGGGTAGATTCGGCATCAAGCCAGAGATTCGCCTGACTTTGAATGATGATCCCCTGCAGTGAGAGGGCAAGCCGGTTAAAAAGTTTGCGCTCAAATAACGCCCTTTGCCATATCCAGCGTGAAGAGGTCGCTCGACTTCCTGCCCACTTGATCAACAGGCGGTGAAGGATAAAGTGGACCGCCAGCGAAAAAACTACAATCCACAGCAACGCGATGGCGGCGAAGATCCAGTCGGCATACGCTGGGATATGGGTGTTCAGCCACTCAAAGATGTATTCCTTGAAATAATTCCGCGTTTTTTCCATTTTGCTCTCTTAAGGTCAGTTCAGGTTATCCGGTGGTGCTGGGGCGCCCAAGTGGCGCTTGCTGCATCCTACGGCTGGCTATTGTCTCATCTATTTGGCAGGGGTGCCAGCCTGATTCCCTCCACATCAACCAGTTCTCTCCAATCGGGTCACCCTATCAGGCTATTGTTCGGAAAATGCGCTCAAGAGGACAGAGCGAACGGTCTCCTGGTCTTTGGCATGTACCAGTACGGTCACCTGATCCCAGCCCTGCAGGCGCGTTGAGCCTTTGGGAATCACCAGTTCATTTTTCCGGGTTATCAGGATAATTACAGAACCAGCGGGAAGCTGCAGCTTGGCGATGGTGGGGCCGACCTCGCCCCGGGGCCCGGGAAGATTCACCACAATCAAATCAAAGTCGCTTTTGGCCATGGTAACAAGTTCCAGCTTAAACAGAGGGCGTGGCCGTGCGGGAACCGTAAGGTTAAGCCAGCGCGCCAGCAAGCCCAGCGTGGAGCCCTGTACGGCAATGGACAGCAAGACGGCAAAGAACACCAGGTTGAAGATATCCTGCCCGATGCCAATCCCGGCTGCGGCCGGGTAGGTGGCCAGAACAATGGGGACCGAACCGCGCAGACCCGCCCAGGCGATGAAAATTTTGTCTCGCGTCGGGATGCGCATTCCCAGAGTGCCAACCCACACGGCGAAGGGGCGGGCGACAAACGTCAAGGCACAAAACAGCAGAATTCCCTCCAGCCAGAGGTCGGCCCACTGATGGGGGAACACCTGCAGCCCCAGTAAGGCGAACATGCCGATATTGGCTACGGTGGAAAGGGCAGAAGAGAAATTGGTTACCCCCTGCTTGTAGACAAAAGGGCTGTTGCCCATCACGTAACCTGCGACAAATACCGCCAACATCCCACTGGCATGCACCATTTCAGCCAGTCCGTAGATCAGCAGGATGATCCCCAGCGAAAATACATAGTAAAGACCACGGTCTTTGGGATTAATGCGATTGATCAGCCACAACGCCCCTCGGGTCAGGCCCCAGCCGATTACGGGTGCGGTGGCAAACTTCCACCCAAAAAGTACTGCTGTTGTAGCCCAGTCAGAGTGGCCGGAAGAGACCACCTCTATTACCGCCAGGGTGAGCAGGATCGCCATGGGGTCGTTAGCGGCGCTCTCGATCTCAATAGTGGAGGACAGCTTGGGCGGCAGAGATTGGCGCCGCAGAATCGACATGATTGCCGCGGCATCGGTGGATGAAATTATCGCCGCTAGCAGAATCGCTTTAGGAAATGACCAGTCGAAGAGGCCATACAGAACAGCAAAGGTGCCCAGGGTGGTAAGGACAACGCCCCAGGTGGCGAGACCTCCCGCACGCAACGCAACCGCTTTAAAATCGGTGCGTCTGGTGGCGAAACCACCATAAAACAGAATAAACACCAGCGCAAGATTGGCGACCTGATTGGTCAGGGCGATGTCATCGAAATGCCAGAGATTCAGAACATCGCTGCCAAAGAGGATTCCCGCCGCGAGGGCGACCAGGATGACCGGGACACTCCAGCGATCCAGCCAGACCGAGACCAGAACAATCGCGATCAGAAGGGCGGGGCCAATAACATATACAACATCCATAATTCACTCTATCCGCCCGCAACACCGGGGAATGCCCTTTATTTTCAGATATTTACCTGAATATCTGTGCCAGGCCGCTGACTTCGCTACCTTAATTGCCTTACCGCCTGCAGAGCCCCATGCAGAACTTATATCATAAACCAGTGCCCGTCATTCCCGCGCAGGGGGAATCCCGAAGACTACCGGGTTAGGCAAAAAAGGGATCTCTGTTTTCACGCGGATGCTAACTTTTGCATGAGGCTTTTATTGAAATATCCAGATCCAGCGCATAAACCAGGTGCAGGCCAGAACGAATAAAAATCAGAGTAGATTGAATTGATGTCGGTTCAGGGATCAAACATCATCCGTTGAAAATGTTGCTTAAGGGTACCCGCATGGCGCCTCTCACGTTCACTTGCGGCGCTCGCTCGGGGCGCTGTATGTATAATAGCAAGAAAATATTGAAATATCAATGATGGCCCACCCTGGCCCAGCTGGGCGGCTGCGGCGCCAGTACGGCAAGGAGTAAAAGGAGTAAAAGTTCTCCTACTGCTGATATTCTGCTATGATGCTTGACGGCAACCGGTCGCGGGGTGACGGGAATTCTCGTCCTTGCGGTCAGCTTTTTCAGCTGTGGGCTGGCGTTTTGTTGGGCGGTTAAATCACAATTTTAACCACATAGTCTGGCGGGTTGCGCCCCTGTTGCCATTTGCTTGATATCTTAGTGCAAACTTCAGCCAGAAGTGCAGTGGTATGCGGAAAGAGTGGAACATGCTTAAGCTTGACAAGTCTGATTTTGTTGGGAAAGGGCTTCATCGGGAGTGCTACAGGCATCCAGACAATATTGCTCTGTGCGTAAAGGTGGTCGTTACGGGGAATGATGACGAAACCAGGCGGGAGAGAAAATATTACCGCCACCTGGAGAAAAGAAACATCAGCTGGGAGATGATCCCCAGGTACTATGGTGATATTGAGACGAATCTGGGGTTAGGCTCTGTTTTTGACTTGATTATTGATGGCACCGGTGTGGTAGCAAAGACGCTTGAATATTATCTGACTTCACCTGAAACGACACGGGCACACAGCGCAGGGCTTGCGCACGCTCTGGCAGCACTTAAAGAGTATCTGCTTGCGCATAGAATCATAACCATGACGTTGAAACCAAAAAATATAGTATATACGCAGGAGGATGCGACAGAACCGCGTCTGGTTATTATCGACAACATCGGAAATTCTGATTTTATTCCTGTGTGTAACTATAGTAATTTTTTTGCCCGAAAAAAAATCTTTAGAAAATGGAAGCAATTTGAAGCGTCGATGCTGGATACCTACCCGCATAACACTGCGCTGCAGCAGCTGCTTGCGACCTTGAGTGGCTGAAATTCAGCGCCTGATGCGGCCTTGGAACACAAACGCCCCCGCTGCTCTGTAGACAGCGGGGGCGTAGTTGTTTTAAGCAGTACTGCTAGTCAGCCATTTTCGTTGGCCACCTTCCGTATCTGTTCCTTCTGCACTTTTGAAGCTGCGTTTACATAGGAATAGGTTTCCCCCAAGTAGTTTTTCAAGATCACTGCGCTACCAAGTGCCTGCAGGTACTCCGGCAAAAGCGGAATCTTGCCGCCGCCCCCAGGGGCGTCGATAACAAATGCCGGCACTGCCATCCCCGAAGTATGCCCACGCAGGGCGCGGATCACTTCGAGCCCCTCTTCGACGCTGGTGCGAAAATGGTCGGTCCCCTGCACCAGATCCGCCTGATAAATGTAGTAAGGGCGCACTCGGATCGCCAGCAGTTTCTGCATCAGCAGTTTCATCACCTGCGGATCATCGTTGATGTCCCGCATCAACACCGTCTGGTTGCCAAGAGGGATCCCCGCGTCGGCGAGGCGAGCGCACGCTTTGGACGATTGCTCAGTGATCTCGTCCGGGTGGTTGAAATGGGTGTTGATAAACAGCGGATGGTGTTTGCGCAGCATCCGCACCAGGTTCAAAGTGATGCGCATCGGCAACACCACCGGTACCCGCGTGCCGATACGGATGATCTGTACGTGGGGGATTGCCCGCAG
>CAYUJC010000086.1:0-9989 GCA_964444945.1 uncultured Desulfuromonas sp. | reverse complement strand
GCGGGGCAGCATGGAATACTCCGCGGTAACCCAGCCTCGCCCTTCTCCGCGCATAAATGGGGGGACCCTCTCTTCAACAGAGGCATTACACAGTACCACCGTCATCCCGGAGCGGATAAGGACCGAACCCTCGGCGTGGTGAGTAAAGCCGGTTTCGAAGCTGACTGGACGCAACTGCTCAGTAGTGCGTCCGTCAGAGCGGGCAGATTCTTGCCTATCTTGCATAGAGTTCTCCTCAAGTTCTTCTGCGAAGCCCTGACTCTCCATATTTATGCAAACGTGGGAGCTAACGGGCGCTTAATTCTCTGTTAAAATCCTGCAGACCGTTAAAGAGCGCTGCGGCCAGTCGTTGGCGGGCAGATTCATCGGTCAGATTTTCAACATCCTCGGCATGACTCAGATAGCCGAGTTCAATAAGTACAGTGGGCAAGTCTCCCCCTGGCAGAGAGAGCAGGTCGGTGCTGCCAATTTCATGGACCTTAAACCCCGCACTACGTAAAGACCTACGCAGGTGCAACGCTAAAGAGATGCTGCTGTCAGGGGGAAATACCTGCGCCGGGTTGCCTTCGCGCACATACAAATGAATCCCATGCTGGTCCGGATTCAGTGCCGCCTGGGCGTGAAGGATGAGGAAAAGATCGACCGGATTATCGCGCGCAGCGCTTAAGCGTTCCTGCGGCTTCAGGGAATAGTCTTCATTCCGGCTCACATATACGGGTATTCCCAACTGCATTTTGAGCTGGCGGCGCAAATCCAGAGCCAGACTTAATACCAGATCCTTTTCCTTTAGCCCCTGCAGTCCGATCACCCCTACGTCGTCACCGCCGTGGGCGGGGTCAAGGGCAACGCCACGTAACTGCTGACGCGGCTGAGCATGCTGCTTACTGAGCAAGAACGCAAATAGCTGATCCTCCTCAGCTGTTGCCCCGGGGTTAAGATTTTCACTTGTGCCCAGGTTGCGGTAGTAGATACTGTATGGAAGCTGATCGGCTAGTTGATTCAGGATAAACTGCTCCGAAACCCGCAGGCGCCCATCAATAAAACGCGCAGGGGCATCGAGCATGATATATCCAGAGCGGTATTTCATGTAAGGTCCCCCCGGATACAGGCTTGCTTTGCCTCCGGGAAGATTTATGAAGTAGGTGTGTTGTGTGGAGTGCCAATAACCGGACAATCCGACCGCGGGGAGCACATCATCGAGCGCCAGATAGGCTGCGCCCGCATAATTATAGACTTCACGGACCAGCTGCGGTTTCTGCCCCTGTACCGACAACTCCACCTCTGCATCCGCATGTGACGGCAACAGTAATAGCAGATAACATAACAAACATATTAAGCGCATAAAGTTCAACATATACCAAGAGCAGTAAAAAGGACGCCAGCTAGCTGTATTTCTTAAATATCAGAGCAACGGCAGCTGTTGTGCATCTTTATATCCAAATATCTCAAGCAGTCTGCCAACAAGCTGTTTTTCCAGCCTGATTTGGGCCTGGCGATCATTTGGTACTCCCTTAATCTGGCCTCCAGCGATCCTGTCATGCCCTCCGGCAGTTCCGATTTCTCCAACCAGACTGCGGATAACTTTACCGGCGAAAATATCCTCCCGGTCCGTGCGCAGGGACAAAACCTCTTTATCTCCAGTACAGCCCATACCAAGAACCAGAGCTATCCCTTCGGTGCGTAAAAGAAAATCGGCAATTTCAGCGACTGTGTCAGAATGGTCAATATTGTAGAGATTGAACACGAGAATATCATTGTAGGTGTATGCAGACTGCAGCGCCGTATTGAAACTGGAAAAATAACTGCGTGGCACCTTGGCCTGTGCAATGTCAAACAATATCCTGTTATTGCTCAAGGACATAAGCTCTAAGTAGGCCTGTCGATCCGGCGCTACCCATTCCCGCCCCAGATCCTGCGTCTCCGAGCGGATGGCGTAAAACATGGCCGTTGCGAGTCGAGTACTCAGGCGTATATCCTGTGCCTGTAAATATTCAAACAATATAGTGGCGCAGGCTCCATATTCGGGGCGAATATCGCAGAATATATTTGGCGTCCGGGATTCATTGCGAACCGGGTGATGATCAATAATCACATCGATAGCTTGCTCCGCTACCATGCTGCTGTTGCCTGTTCCAGGCTGCGCGTCCACCATACATACAAGATTAAAATCATTAAAATCAAGTTCCTCAATCCGCTCTATCGGGATCTCAATCTTTTCAATCAGGGTACGATTTTCCCGCCGCCCCACTACGCCGCCGCAGGCAATTACAGACCTGATCCCATGGGTCATCTCTATGAGATAGCTCAGAGCATACGCGCTGGCAAGGGCATCAGGGTCCGGATTATCGTGCGTAATAATTAAAACCTTATCTTGCGCGCTAATCGCCGCCAGCAACTTGGTGCTGAAATCTAAAGAACGTTCTGAATCCATCGTAAAAACCTCCATGTGCAGCACATGTTTGGATCTAACGCCAACCTAAGTGCACATCACCTCACAGATCCGGCCGCTAGCTGCTGTCGGGCAATCTTACCGCACCACAGGATTGCCGCCCTGCAGCTTGCGTAAAAACTGCAAGTCTTTAACTGTACATCAGATTTAAGCAAAATCCCAGCAAACATCCGCGGGAATCCCTTTTCTAAATCTCCCTATCTAACTTTGCACGACGGCTCCCACCACACCACCTTAAGCACCGTCAGGCAGGAGAGAGAAGACGCACCCGCAATAGTTCTGCCGATAAAAATTCTGCGCGCGAGAAATTTCAGTGCTGCGTTTGAACCCATTTTGTTTTTTAAAATTTGCCGGATAGAATTCCATGCCGTAATAAATACCTAAAGCCAAACCTAAACGATTGATGCGCTCATACCGTTTATGGGGTGAAATTGAGAGCACCGTGGTGAACAGATCATATCCATGTTCACGCGCATAGCTTGCGGTATGCTGCAACCGCAGGCGAAAACACCGGGTACAGCGCCGCCCCCGCTCCGGCTCATGCTCTAACCTGCGCACCTGTTTCAGCCACTCCCCGGGCAAATACTCCCCGACGATACAGGGGATTAGTGCAACATCTTTACACCAGCGGATCAATTCATCCCTGCGCTGGCGATATTCCGCCACCGGGTAAATATTCGGATTATAAAAATAGATACTTACATCGTAGTCAGATTGAAGCCTCTCCACCACGGCGGTGCTGCATGGTGCACAGCAGGCGTGTAAAAGCAGGCGCGGCTTTACCCTGCCGGCAGGCACAGCAACACGGCTTGCTTCCGCAGCGATATGGTCCACATCAACCTCCACGTATAATTCTCCAATCTGGTTGCTCGCAGCACGATACTGCTGCTATATTGCGCGGCATGAAAGATATTTTTATTGCGGACGCGCATCTAAAAAACGCTGCAGATGAAAACTACATCCAACTGCTTGAGTTTCTAAAACTGAACCAGGGCAACATCCGCACCCTTATCCTGCTCGGAGATATCTTCGAGTTCTGGGTGGGACACAGACACTGTGTGTATAGTGCGTATGTGCCGTTACTCCAGCAACTCAAGCTGCTGCACCAGGGTGGAACCAGCATCATCATGGTGGAAGGGAACCATGACTTCAACGTCGGCCCCTATTTCTCCCAAACCCTGGGGGCGGAAATCATCCCGGACGGTGGAGCCATTATGCTCGGCAAAACCAGGGTCTGGCTCGAACATGGGGATCTGATCAAGCCCACAAGAACCTATCGATGGCTGCGTAAACTGTTCCGTAGCCACAGTGCCCGCATCCTGAGCAGGGTTCTCCATCCCGATCTACTCTGGAGCATAGCTGAACACCTTGGGACCTGGAGCAAAAATCTACGCACCAGGGCAAGGTCCAAGCTGGGCTCTAACCAGGAAGCAGGCCAGGATGACGGATATTCGCTGGATGCGCTTCCGCAGGAGCGCCTCCTGGCCCTGGCCGCTGCACATTCCGCCTCAGGCTGTGATGCCATGGTGTGTGGCCACTTTCACCACAGCTGGCATAAAAAAACTTCCCACGCAGAAGCCCTGGTGGTGGGTGAGTGGAGAACACATGGCACCTATGCCGAACATCAGGACGGCAGGTTTGAGCTAAAACAGTTTTGCCCCCCTGCTACAGCAGGGTTGCCGGATCGACCTGAAGAACCTCTCGGTCTTGCGCAATCTGGCGGATCTCCTCAGGTTCCATGTTTCCAACAACAATAATGGCCTGGCGCTGTGGGTCAAGATATTTTCTGGCGACCCGAAGCACATCCTCCGCCGTAACCGCACTTATATGCTCACGATAGCGGACCAGGTAGTCCTCCGGATAACCAAAAAAATCGTGCTCCATCGCCTGGGTGACGAGGCTGTGCAGATGTTCAAAGCGAAACACAAAGGAGTTTATCTGACTCTGCCGGGCCAGCTCCAGTTCTGCCTCACTGACCCTTTCAGTGCGAAGTTGCTCCATAATAGAGCTAAACAGCCCCACAACCTCAGGCACGGATTCCGTTTTAGTTTCACATCCAGCAATAAAAGCCCCTTCCAGCCGGCGCCCCACGGAATAATAGGAAAAAACCGAGTATGCCAGCCCCCGGTTGGAGCGAATTTCCCGCATCAGACGCGAGTTAAACCCGCCCCCGCCAAGGATATAGTTCATCACCTCAAGTGCATATACGTCCGGATTATCTTTGGTGATGCCGCGCTCAACCAGGCGCAGCGTGGTTTGCGACAAGGGCCGGGTGGCCACAATGACAGGGCCATGCTCCTGCGTCTTGGCAGGGGAAAGCGCAGGAACATTGGGGAGTTCAGTGTGCTTGTTCCAGGTGGAGAAGCCGGCCTGTATCAAGTCCCGGGCTTCGGCGCTGCTGACCCAGCCTGAAATCGCCACGCGCAGATTTTCAGGCCCAAAATAACGCTGATGCACCTCGACAAGATCTGATCTTTTAATATTTGCCAACGTTTTCAACGACGGCTTCCGCCCCAGAGGATGATGCGGATAGAGGTTCTCCAGCATGAGCAGATCCGCTATGGCCCCTGGGTTGTCGGCCCGCCGCCGCACCTGCTCCATAAGGCGCTGGCGTGAGGTCTCAAACCGCTCCGGGTCGAAGCCGGGCGCGCGCACCAGTTGTGCCAGCAATTCCAGCCCCTTGGGCAGATCTTCCTTCAACACGGACAGGCGCAGGGTTGTAGTATAGGGGCCACTCGAAACCCGCAAATCTGCTGCCAGAGCGTTAAGGATCGCATCAAAATCCTGTGCACTGATCTCTTGAGTGCCCCCGGACTCAAGGGCCGCAGCAAACAGCTGCAGAAGCCCTGTGTTGGTGTCATCTTCTACGCTGCGCCCTACTCCAAACATCAGCGTGACATCTACCAGCGGCAGCTCCTGGTCCGGCGCATGGTATATCTGGATCCCATTCTCCAGCGTGATCTTCTCGGGGGTGCGCAACTCCCAATGCAACTCATCAAAGGTCAGAGCGTCAGGGCGCGCAGGTTGTCCATCAGCCTGCCCCCATGCCAGTGAGCTGCTCCACAGCAGGAGGAGGAACCCAATTACCAGTGGCGTTATTTTCCTTGAATTACCCTGCATGCTCATCTCCTCCAACCCCGGAGCTGAGGTTTTCTTCCGGCACTGAATCCTCTTGCCCATTCTGTGCTGGGCTTTTCAGCGTTATCACGCTGCGGTTTTCGGCGTTGAGCCAGTCTGCAGCGGCGCTTTTCACCTCTGCAGCGGTTATGCTCTGCAGGATCTCGTCATAATCCAGCAAATACTCCCAACTCCCGGTTACGACCTCAAAGTGGGTCAGCATCGAGGCCAGCCCCTGATTGGTGCGTAAACGGTGCATCCGGTCGGCACGCAGACGTTTGCGCGCATGCTGAAGCTCTTCGTCGGTGACTCCTGCATCTTTTATCTCTTCGAGCTGTGCGTAGAGTGCCTGCTCTACCTCGGCGCAGGTGTGGGGAGAGCGTGGGACGGCGCCAATAACAAACAAGTTGGGGTAGCGTGCCCCAGGAGCGCTGTAAGTGGATACCGAATTCGCCAGTTGCTGCTCCAACACCAGGGCTCTATGCAGGCGCGATGAGGGGCCGCGACTCAGAATGATGCTCAAGAGGTCAAAGGCGTAGTCATCCCGGTGTGGAACGGTCGGCTTGTGATACCCAACCAAAAGTTGGGGACTGGCCTGAAATACAACCTCAGTGCGCCGTTCCCCGTTCTGCACAGGCTCCACCGCACTCACTTCAGGCACTTTTACCCCAGCGGGGATAGCGCCAAAATACTGCTCAATCAGCGCTTTGGCCTGCGGCGCGTCCACATCGCCAACCAGAGCGATAACAGTATTGCTGGGCATATAATATTTTTCCATGAACTGGCGGGCCTGCTCCTTGGAGAGCGCGTTGATGTCCGAGGTCCAGCCAATAACGGGGTGGCGATACGGATGTACCCTGTATGCCGTTGCGAGCAGGGCTTCATACATCATGCCCCGGGGATTGGTTTCATAGGAACGGCGTCTCTCTTCGAGCACAACCTCTTTTTCGGTGTAAAATTCGCGCAACACCGTGTTTTTCATCCGATCAGCTTCCATAGAGATCCACAGCTCAAGCTTGTTCGCCGGCAAAGAGACCAGGTATGAAGTGATATCCTTACTGGTAAAAGCATTGTATCCGACTCCGCCATGGCGGGCATAAATCTGGGCGGATTCATCTTTCACCAGAAGGTTCCGGTGCTCAGCTTGCAGTTCCTTCAGGGTTGAGCGCAGCTCCTGGAGCTGCTCTGCGGCGCAAGAGTCATCCGTTTCACACGCTTTGAGGGCTACAGCTGTTTCATCAATACGCTGCAGAAACTCCTGCTCGCTGGGATAGTCCTTTGTACCGATTGTCTTTGTCCCCTTAAAACGCATATGTTCAAGCAGATGCGCTATGCCACGATTGTTTTCCTGCTCATTGACTGCCCCCACCCCTACGGTTATAAATGCGGTAAACGTAGGTATGGCATGGCGCGGCGCCACCAGCAGGGTGAGGCCGTTATCCAGATGATACTCGACCACCTTCTCTTCCAACCCTTCAGCCTGAACCACAGCAGCGCTGCAGAGCACCGAAACCAGGGCGGTAACCACGGCAAAAAAAGCAACAAGACTACCCAAACACACGTTCCTGCGCCAAACAACTTTATCCATGAATCATGAACCCTCCAAAATCGAAACAAACTTGCGCCACGTCAGGACTACGCAAAATGGCGCTTAACCGTCGACTCTATTCGTAGACCGGGACAGCATAGCATTTTACCTCCAGCGAGTTCTAAATAAACAGCCCAAGATTTTGTTGTAATTATTTTTTCTGTGCGTATCATCAGGGATTACTTTTTCTTTTATTCTCGATTTAAATGCGGTCCTGTGCATTTTGCGCCTTTTTTATCCCACACTTGCGTGACTGGTTTATGTTTAAATTTTTGACCAAACCCTGGGTTCCCTATGTATTTCCATTTCTGGTTATCCTGATATGCACTGAAGCCACATTTTTTCTGCCCCAGTGGCGCTACCAGCTGCTTATTGCCGCTGGGGTTATTGCGTCCACTTTATTGTTTGTCTGGCGCGAAAACCTGCTCCAAGATGCACTTCCAACGCTGTGGACACTGCAGAATGCAGCCGGTGTAATTACAGGCGCCATTCTCGCACTGGCATGGCTGGCATTAGTACATTTCGGCCTTTCAACCCCCGAGCCCCTCCACCTGACCCAACTCTGGCCAGCTCCGCGCAACTATTACATAATAATCCTTCTGACAGCCACACTGGGGCTGATTATTCCGGTTGTGGCGGAACTTTTCTGGCGCTCTTTTTTGCTCAGATACTTTATTGCCCAGGATTTCAAGTCCATCCCGATCGGCACATTCAACCTGTTTGCGTTTATCATGGTTGTCGTACTAACCGCTCTACCTACAGGCAACCACACCGTTTATCT
Organism: uncultured Desulfuromonas sp.; assembly: GCA_964444945.1. Taxonomy (GTDB): domain Bacteria; phylum Desulfobacterota; class Desulfuromonadia; order Desulfuromonadales; family Desulfuromonadaceae; genus JAIVHC01. Next base: position 2,054 of record CAYUJC010000086.1, on the reverse strand, counting down.
GCTCCTGTCCAACATGGCATACACAGGCTTAACCTTCTGGAGCAAGACTCTGTACTGTAGTATTGTTGCCCACGCAGTGGCTAATTTGAGCATTATGCTGGCAAGTCTATATCTGGGAATAAGTTTTTACTAATATTTGCTCGAGGTTTTTATGCGAAAAATTTTCTATCTCATCCTTTTTAGCGCAAGCGTTTTTTTTCTGAGTGCCTGTACGGGGCCGGGGGAACAAGCGTACAATCAAGGGGTCAAAGCATTCAATGAAGGCAACACAGAGCAGGCCCGCTCCAGTTTTTTGCAGGCGCTGGAAGAGAACCCGCAACTCGCGGAGGCATACCTTGGTTTAGGTCGCATTGATATCGCGCTAGCGGACTACGCCAGTGCCAGGAGGAACACCCTGAAAGCTCTACATTTGCTGCAGGAGCACAAAAAAACCATCAAAAGCGGATCCACCTGGAAGCTGCAGGCAGCGCTGGCATGTAACAATATGGCTTCAATTGCTTTTAAACAGGCTTTGCAGTTAAAAGAGAGTGAAGCTGACGCTGCTACCGAAGCCGGCAGCGGTGAGGATTCTCAATCTTCCGCAGGCGCTGATGCACTTATTGATGACGCAGAAAAATGGCTTGAACAAGCTCTGGAGCTGGACCCCTCGAACAAGATGGTGCTCAAAAACCGAAGCTTCATCCAGAAGTGGCGGGAATAAACAAACCCGGCCGCGGCGCAGCAAATATACCTTCAGGAGCGCTCCCGCTCAAGTCTGCGCACCCAGTTGATGGATGCCAGAACCAGCGCCAGGCTTATCCCCCCCCAAAGCAGCCCCCCGTCGCGATACATGCGCGTCAAACCGAAGGAGAGGACAAAGGCCAGACAACTACAGGCAACGCAACCGATGGCTACCCGTTCTGTATGGGATTTTGCTCTGAGGGTAAAGGGTTCAGCGACTTCGCGCAAACGCTCCTCGCAGTGCAGACACTGAAGCGCTCTTCTTGCTACCGGCATCCCGCAATTGTGACACTTTCGGCTAAAAAACACAGTCCTGCTCCTTAATTACCCTGGTGTGGTTTTAGTGATTTTATGCACCAAAGCAGTAGTTGAACGCCCGGATACAAAGGGCATCAGCTCTACCCGCCCGCCCCATTGTCGCACCAAGTCAGCACCCACAACGTCGTCTGCGGTGTAGTCGCTGCCCTTGACCAAAATGTCCGGCTGCAGCAGCGCTATCAATTCAATAGGGGTGTCCTCATCAAAGACCACCACGTAGTCTACACATGCAAGTGCCGCCAGGATAATGGCCCGATCTGTTTCAGAGACCAGGGGGCGACCCTCCCCTTTCAGCCTGCGCACCGAAGCATCACTGTTCAGGCCGAGCACCAACACATCCCCAAGTTCACGCGCCCGCTGCAGATAGCTGACATGCCCGGCATGAAGGAGGTCAAAGCAGCCATTGGTAAATACAATTTTACGCCCCATCTGGCGCAAGCGCCGTAACACAATCTGCAGGGCGTGAGGGTCACATATTTTTGTTTTATCTCCGGCCAGGAGAAAACCGGCAGCCTCTACCAGTTCAGCCGGGCTTGCGGTAGAGGTACCCACCTTCCCGACTACGACACCAGCGGCGATATTGGCTATAAACGCAGCCTGTGCAAAAGAGAAGCCTGCAGCGAGCCCCACCCCCACCACTGTCAGGACGGTATCACCTGCGCCAGATACGTCATAAACCTCTCGGCTGCGCGTTGGCAGATGCACCGGCTTTTTACCTGGCTGAAAGATACTCATTCCCTGTTCACTGCGGGTGAGCACAAGGGCTTCCAGCCCGGCTGTATGTAGAATTTTATCCCCAGCGGCACACAGACTGGCATCATCACTGATGGGTATCCCACTGGCTTGCGCGGCTTCCCGGCGATTGGGGGTAAGCAGGGTAGCCCCATGATACTTGGCATAGTCAGACCCCTTTGGATCAACCACTACCGGAATATGTAGAGCTTTTGCCCGCTCGATTATACGCTGAATAAGGGTATAGGAGAGCACCCCTTTACCGTAATCTGACAAAAACACCA
>CAYUJC010000085.1:0-10096 GCA_964444945.1 uncultured Desulfuromonas sp. | reverse complement strand
TTGGTGCGCAATGCAGGATTCGAACCTGCGACCTCTAGCTCCGGAGGCTAGCGCTCTATCCAGCTGAGCTAATTGCGCGTGCGGAGGTTTATATATCGTATCCACACCAAAAGCGCAACCGCAAATCCGCTCCTGCCTGCCCCTGCTTCACTTATTATTCTGCACTGCTTCCGTCTGTGTCCATGCCGGGCTCAGGCTCCAGCCCAAGGGCGTTGGCCTCTGTAGCCAACACCTGTGGCGCAAGTTCCTTCCCTGCCGCATGTGCACACTTCAGCGTATGCAGATACATCTCCCGGACATGCTTTTTCCCTACCCGCTCCACGGGTCTATCTCTACCCGCAATCAGGTGTCCTTCCCAGGAAACCATGGTTCCGCCATATTTGCACAGCGCAAGACATTGCTCCCAGGTCAGTGTCCACAGGTCGGGGGACTTATGGGTTTTTACCCAGGCTTTGAAATCCGGCTTTTTCTCTTGGAGTTCATGCGCACCCCACAGATCCCCCTGTTTCTCTTGCTGTTTGTCCATTACCACCCGGCACCACCCCAATCGTCCGTTTTTAGTCTGGTTTTCATCCATAGCTTCTGGATGGAAACAGTCTAAGATAGTCATTCTTGCAAAAAGCGCCGCACTAATTTACACTCGGCGACGCTACATTTCTACCTTTAATGGACATTACACCCAGCGCCATACAAGCCCGCACCATAAAACAAAACTATCCGCCCATTGAAAGTTAAAATGCGGCTGAAAACCATTTAACATTTTCAGATTACGGGGGTCTATTACGTGAATACTTCGGCAGACCAGCAGGAAGTAGTACAGCAGTTCCGCGACAAGCTGATCAAGGCACAAAAACAACTCAGTGAAGAGGCCTGCTCCGCCGCGGAATTCAAGCAGTTCAATACATTTATCGGTCTGCTGCATGACAATGCAGTTCCGGCTGACCTCGTCACCCTGGAGCCTGCTGAACTGAAAACACTATGCCTGCAGATCCTGGCGCGGATCAGACAGCGCCAGAAACCGTTGGATGTCCATTATTTCCCTATCAATCGGCAGGATCAAGGGATTCTGGTATGCAGCTGCACCGAAGCTCCTTTTCTGCTCGATTCTCTGCTGTTGTTATTACGGCGTGAGCGGCTGTGCTGGCAGCTTATCACCCACCTGCGCCTGAAGATTACCCGTAGCGCTACCGACATAATCGCGCTGGAGGACGCAAAGCTGGAGCAGGCCAACGAATCACTGCTGATTGTTCAGAGTGAAGGGGCGGCCGGTACCGAAGAGATCCTGGACAAAATCCGGCAGATGCTGGCGGCGGTGCTCCAGGTCGAAAAGGACCGCGATGCGCTGCATGAAACCATGCAGCAACTCCAGCTTCAGGCAGATAAGGTCGGACATGGGAGCTTCTGGAACTGGCTGCTGAAAGACAACTTCATCCCCCTATCTTACCGCCAGCTCCATCCGGGAACCCTCGAATCGGTCCCTGCAGCACAAGCAGCGGAGAAGACCGTCCTTGGAATTGGCGCGGATCCGGCACATAACCGCCTCACCCTCCCCCAGAACTATGCCCTGTGCGAAATAAATACGCAGGCATGTATAACCCAGAGCGGCACTCTGGCAGTCACCCAAAGCGCTAAATCCAGCCCGGTCTGGCGCAACGAGTTGCTGACCTACATCTCGCTGTGGGGCCAGAACAGTGCCGGTGAAGATGTAATTCACGACATTGCCGGCCTCTACACCCAACATTCCCGCGGGGGTTCACCCCTGGAGATCGAAGAACTGCGCGCCAAGATGGAAGAAGCTATGCTAAGCCTTGGTATTGCGCCTGCGAGTTATAACTACCTTAAAACCAAAGACCTGCTTTCGGCGTTCCCCATCACTGAGTTGTTTTTCTTCGGCCAGGAACAGCTGCAGGACATCATAAAGTCGCTGCTTTTTTCTCACCCCTCAAGTGTAAGAACCGTCTTACTTGACCATGATTCCAGACGTCTGAATCTGCTCCTTATCGTGCCGCACTCTCTTAACTCAAGCGTTGATTTCCCCTCCATCGAAGCGTATTTGAAGCAGCTGTGCAGCGCTGAGGTTATCAGTTCGCGGGTATTGCACCTCGATGCCGAACACTTTATTGTGCAGGTTCAACTCATCGGCGCTGAAATCAACGCCCCTCTCGACCTGCCTCTGCTCAGCAAACGCCTGACTGAAAGGATTCGTAGCTGGGAACAAAAACTGCGCCGCGAGCTCATCCTGCTCAAAGGGAGTAAAGAGGGGATGGAGCTGTGGCAAATATACCGCCACGCCTTTTGTATCAACTACCGCACCCGGGTCTCCCCTAAAATGTGTCTGAACGACATCAATATGCTGGAGCGCTTACGCGCGCAAAAGGGTGAGCAGATTAGTATGTGGAGACCACCGCGCTCCGATACGCGCAGTTTTCTGCTGTTCTATAACACGAAGCAGGACTACCTCAACGAGCTGATGCCGCTCCTGGTAAATCTCGACCTGACCATCAGCGATGAAGTTGACTTCAGCGTGCAGTTGCCCGAATTCAAGGCATATATCAAGAGTTTTGGGGTGCTGGACAATCTCCCCGCTGCCGCCGATCTGTTCGAACTTAAAGATACACTGATCGAGTCTTTAAGCGCCATGCGTGCAGGGCGGACCGAAAATGACTATCTTAATTGTCTGACAGTGCGAACCGGTCTTGACTGGCAACAAATCGATGTATTTCGCGCCTATCGCAACTACTATTTTCAGCTGGGCTCCCCTTTTACTAAGCGAACCGTAGAGTCTACCCTGATCAACAACCCGCGTGCTGCCATGGCGCTGTACAATTATTTTTCCGCGCGCTTCAAGCCTGAGGAAAAATGGGCCGACCCGATGATGCGCGAAGATGAGGCGCTCTCCTCGGCACGGCAGGAGCTGATTGAAAGCCTGGCTGACGTCGAAGATATCAACGAAGACCGCATTTTACGTACCCTGTTCAACCTCATCGACTCCACCGTGCGCACCAACTTCTTTATCCGGCGCATGCAGGAGGATTACTTTATCTCCCTGAAGATCAGCTCTATCGGCATTGCCGAGATGCCGACTCCGCGCCCCATGTATGAGGTCTATGTTCACAATGCATCCATGGAGGGGATACATCTGCGCGGTGGCAAGGTGGCACGCGGCGGAATACGCTGGTCAGACCGCCCCGACGATTTCCGCACCGAGGTGCTGGGATTATTAAAAACCCAGATGACCAAAAACACCCTTATCGTCCCTATGGGTTCAAAAGGGGGCTTTGTGGTAAAAACTCCCTTTGAGGACCGCACTACCGGGATGGAGCTGTCTAAACGTGCATACCAGACGTTTATTCGTGCCCTGCTCGACCTTACCGATAACCGGAAAGGCGCAGAAATTGTCACGCCGGAAAACCTGGTCTGCTACGATGGGGAAGATCCCTATCTGGTGGTGGCGGCAGATAAAGGAACCGCGCATTTATCCGACACCGCCAACGCCATCAGTGCGGAGTATGGGTACTGGCTCGATGATGCCTTCGCCAGCGGTGGTTCTCAGGGTTACGACCACAAGAAACTCGGTATTACCGCGCGTGGAGCCTGGGTCAATGTAAAACGCCATTTCCGCGAAATGGGGATCGATATCCAGGCTACCCCCTTTACGGTTGTGGGCATTGGAGATATGAGCGGAGACGTTTTCGGTAATGGGATGCTTCTTTCTGAGCAGATCAAGCTCTGCGCTGCCTTCAATCACCGCCATATATTCATCGACCCAGACCCTGACCCGGCCACCAGCTTTGCGGAACGTAAACGCCTGTTTGAGCTGCCCCGCAGCAGTTGGGACGACTACAACGCTGCACTCATCTCTCCTGGTGGCGGGGTATTTGACCGCTATGCTAAAGAGATCCCCCTCTCTCTGGAGGTACAACACTGGCTCGGAGTACGTCACACCTCAATGGCTGGTGACACCCTGGTGCAGATGCTGCTTCAGGCCCCTGTCGATCTACTCTGGAATGGTGGAATTGGCACATACGTCAAACACTCTCTCGAAACCAATGCCGCCGCAGATGATCGCGCCAACGACAATGCGCGCGTGGATGGCAATAAACTAAGGGCCCAAGTGGTTGGTGAAGGGGGCAACCTTGGTTTTACCCAACTAGGCCGAATCGAATACGCCTTGGGAGGTGGACGGATAAACACCGATGCGGTGGATAATTCCGGTGGAGTGGATTGCTCGGACCACGAAGTGAATCTCAAGATTTTCATGCAACACCTCAAGAGTAAGGGGCTGCTGCAAGATATAAATGAACGTAATATAGAACTCCAGAGCCTGACCAATGAAGTGTGCGATGCGGTCCTGCGCAATAACTACACTCAGAGCCTTGCTTTGTCGCTGGACAAACTCCGCAACAATCAGGAGATCGAACCATTCAGTGACTTAGCTGTGCGCCTCGAAGATACGGGGCTGCTGAATCCAGTCAGTGAGGCGCTGCCCAAAACCAAGGAGGTCCTCGGACGCAAACACGGCTATACCCGGCCGGAGCTGGCTATCCTGTTGGCCTACAGCAAAATGGACCTGCTCAATGCCATGCTCGACTCCAATTACATCGACGGCCATTTTGCCCTGGAATATCTGGCAGGATACTTTCCTGAGAAAATGCAGATAAAATACGCACATCTTCTCAACGAACACCCTCTGCGGCGTGAGATCATTGCCACAGTGCTGACCAACCACATCATAGATCAGTCCGGTTCGACCACCTGTTTTCGCCTGGCACGCAGGCACAACATTCAAGTTATCGACGTCGTCCCGCCATACCTTATTTACGATCGCATTCTTGATGGGCGCCGCCTGCGTGCACAACTGTGTGCGTTGGACAATAAAATGGTCGCTGAGGAACAATACACTCTGCTTCTACGTCTTGAAAACACCATCTCCACCATGTGCGACTGGGCTCTGCGCCACAAGAACAGCACCACTCCGGAGGGGATTGCCCTGAGGCAGGAACAACTGCGCGAATACCGCAATCTGCTGAGCAGCATCCTGAGACCGGAACAATGGGGGGCATGCCGCACCGAAGCAGATATGTTAAGCGGGTACGGTCTGGATGCGGATACAACGCTGGAACTTGTAACCCTTCCCTACCTGGAAAACTTTATCCCTCTGGTCCAACTCCAGGAAAAAACAGGTGAAAAGATGTATCCCCTGGCTGTAACCATGGCGGAAGCGATGAAAACTCTGCAGCTCGATGATCTACTGCAGGGGTTGAATCAGGTGCCGCTGCGGGATTGCTGGGACAGACACAGCCACCGTATGCTCAAAAACAGATTTCAGCAGGAAATCTTTGCCCTTACAGAAGAGGTGATGCGTGAATGTAGCGGCAATATAGACAACCTGCTGTCAAAGCAACGTCCTGCCTTTATGCGCTATAAACACTATGTGAAAATGATTGATGAAGGGAGCAATGCAACCTTCCATCCCTATATGGTTGTACTTGATCAACTGCAAAAGCTGCGGTAACGTTGCGCCCGACATCGGTTTTGCACACAGTACTGACAGCAACATAACTATAAAACCTACGGAAAGACTGCTATGTCCGCACAAAAAAAAGCGAAACAGAAATCTATTGTAGATATTCAGAAACTATATACCGAAGGGACAAAGATCACCGTTCTTACCGCATACGACTACCCTTTCGCCCGCATCATGGATGAGGCCGGTATCGATATGATTCTGGTGGGCGACTCCCTCGGCAGCACCGTAGCCGGGTACGACACTACGCTGCCGGTTACTATGGAAGAGATGCTCTACCACACGCGCTATGTGGTGCGCGGCAGCAGCAGCGCTCTAATTATCACCGATATGCCATTTATGTCGTATCAGGCGGATGTACGCGATGCATGCATCAATGCCGGGCGCCTGGTCAAGGAGGGGGGCGCACATGCGGTTAAGGTTGAAGGGGGCGAAAATATCGCCGCCACCATCGCTGCCATCGTCAATATGGATGTGCCCGTGGTGGGACATATTGGTCTTACCCCGCAGTCAATCCACCGCATGGGGGGCTTCAAGGTGCAGGGGCGCAAAAATGAACAAGCCAAGCAGCTTCTCGCCGATGCCAAAGCGGTAGAGCGAGCCGGAGCCTTCGCGCTGGTACTCGAAGGGATCCCCGCCGCGCTGGCAAAAGAGATAACCGAAAGTATCAATATCCCCACCATCGGCATTGGCGCCGGAGTCGATTGTTCCGGCCAGGTGCTGGTGATCCACGATATCCTTGGCCTGTGCGAAAAATATTCACCCAAATTTGTCAAGCGCTATGCCGATGTAACTGAGATCATCCGCACCAGTGTTGAAAGCTATATCCGCGATGTACGTGACGGCTCGTTCCCGTCTGAAGAGCACAGCTTCAAATAGCCCGCCAGCCGCGCCACCGCAGGAATTCAATAAAGGAACCATACGATGAAAATCATACGTCAGGTGGATGAAATGCAGGCGTGCGCCCTCACTCTTCGCGCCGAAGGCAAGCGGATTGCCTTCGTCCCCACCATGGGATATCTGCACGAAGGGCACCTGTCTCTGGTGCGGGCAGCACATAAACACGGTGAGGTGGTGATCCTTTCGATTTTCGTCAACCCGACCCAATTCGGAATCGGCGAAGATTTCGCCGGCTATCCGCGCGACTTAAGCCGAGACAGCGCCCTGGCCGCAGAGGCAGGAGTTGATCTCCTTTTCGCCCCAGAAGCACCAGACATGTATCCATGCGGGTATGCCACCACGGTACATGTAGAGGGGATAACCGAAACCCTGTGCGGTGCCAGCCGCCCCGGTCACTTTGACGGCGTAACCACCGTGGTGAGCAAACTGTTTGGCATTGTTCAGCCCCATGCCGCGCTGTTCGGAATGAAAGACTTCCAACAACTTGCCGTGGTGCGCCGCATGACCGCAGATCTGAACCTGCCGGTAGAGATCATCGGCATGCCCATTGTTCGTGAAGCGGACGGCCTGGCGCTGAGCTCACGGAATAAGTATCTTACCCCGCACCTGCGCCAACAAGCGCTGTGCCTGCAGGATGCCATTCGCATCGCCACGGATGCTGCCCTGCAAGGGGAAAAGGATGCTGCTGCCATCATCGCCATGGTGCAACAACGGATTGAACAGGAGGGGGATGCGCGTATCGACTATATCCAGATCTGTAATCCAATAACCCTGCAGGAGATTCCCCGGATCGATGCGGACGCGGTTTTGTTGCTGGCGGTATTCTTTAACTCCACCCGCCTGATCGATAACCACCCCATCCTCACCCCTTTTAATTGATGAACCTGCACCTCTACACCAGCCGCTATATGGTTCCGATCAGCTCCCCCCCGTTCGAACAGGGGGCGCTGGCGGTCCAGGATGGACGCATTGTCGCGCTAGGGCCTGCCGCAGAGATAATCCGCCGCTTCCCCCACGCCCCATGCACCGATTATGGCGACTCAATCCTGCTGCCGGCGCTGATTAACGCCCATACCCATCTGGAGCTGAGTCATTTTCCTCGCTGGCAGGAGATAACGCGGGAACAACCAGATGGGCGGCTCCCTACCTGTGCAGCCAAAGCTGAAGCAGATCACGGGTTCACCGCATGGATTCTACGCCTGATCGAAATCAAAAAAAGCCTCGGGCGCGATCCCCAGATATACCACCACGCGTGGCACACCGGTCTCCAGCTGGCCCAAAGTAGCGGCACCGGCTATATCGGCGACATCCTCACCACTCCGCAATTAAGCGCCACCGCCGCACAGCACCTGCCTGGACGCGGCTACATAGAAATCCTCGGCCACGATCCGCTTCAGGTACACACCCGCCTGGAACACCTGGAGCACTGGGCCGGGCATGCCCCCCAGGCGCTCTGGGGGGCGGCACCGCACGCCCCCTACACCCTCAGCCAGGATATGCTCAAACTGAGTTTTCGCACCACGGCCGCACACCATCTGCCCAGCTCCATCCACTTGGCGGAATCTGCAGAAGAGGTGGAATTTCTATGCAACGCCACCGGCCCCATGGCGCAAAAACTGTATCCATACGTAAACTGGAAACAGCACATCAGCCCCCCTCGCCGGATGCGCCCGCTGGAATGTGTGCGCCAGGCTGGGGGGTTGCGTTCAGATACCCTGCTGGTTCACGGTGTCCATCTGAACCGCGCTGAAATAGCCCTCGTTGCCGCAAGTAAAGCCAGCGTAGCCCTGTGTCCACGCTCCAATGCACGCCTGAACTGCGGCAAAGCCCCCGTTGCAGACTACTTACGCGCCGGGATCCCTCTGGCGCTGGGAACCGACAGTCTCGCCAGCAACAGCACCCTGTCGCTGTGGGACGAAATGGCCTTCGCCCTCCAGTGGTTTGAGGGCGCCATCTCAGCGCCACAACTACTGCACATGGCCACCTGCGGCGGTGCCAGGGCTTTGCAACTCAACGATGTCGGCATATTGGCACCGGGCAAACGCGCAACATTTGTGGTAATATCCCCCCCTGCCCTGCCCGACCTGCCCACTGTGGCAGATTTTTTATGCCATTCACGCCGGGGGCGCGAAATCACCGCCCTGTATCGTGAAGGCAACGGCGTCGACCTCTCCAGCTGCAACAAGGAAATATCGGCATGAATAACCACATAAAAAACAAAACTATAAAGATATTTTGGCACCAGCTTCTCCATCCACAGCGCACAACTAAAACAAGCGGCACTATAGTCGCGCTAAAACCCAAACGGCTGGCGCTGGTCGAATGCGCCGACCAGAGTGCCTGCTCCGGCTGCAGCGCTGTCGGCAATTGCTGCCAAAAAGGTCCCGGTGCTGATTCCAAACGGATCCTGGCCGACAATATCCCCAGCGCTCGAGTAGGCGACCGGGTAGCGGTAGAAATCGAAACCAGCGCCGGGATCCTCGATTCCGACACCATGCTGTACATCATCGCTTTTGTTATGCTTGCACTGGGACTCGCCCTCGGTTATGGTATCGCAGCCAGCATAGCCGTTGGCATCCCCGCGGCCATCCTGGCCATCCTGGTCGGTGCCGCCTTCATGATCGGGGCTATCGGAGTGCTGCGCTTTGGCCGCCAGGCAGTGATCCAAACTGCTCTGGCCCGAATCATCGAAATTGAGGAAATCACCCCAGAAGACAGGGCATAACCGCCATGGGTATTAAAATAATCGCCACCAACAAAAAAGCCTACCACGATTATTTTATCGAGGAGGTGTACGAGGCGGGCATCTCCCTGCAGGGAACCGAAGTAAAATCCCTGCGCCTGGGCAACGTCAACCTCAAGGAAGCGTTCTGCCGCATAAAAAATGGCGAGGCATTCATCAACAATATGCACATCAGCCCATACGAACTCGGCAATATCGAAAACCATGACCCCACCAGGGTCCGCAAGCTGCTACTGCACCGGAGTGAAATTGACAAACTCGCGCGGAAAAGTGACGAAAAAGGGTTGACACTCGTACCTACCAAGATCTACTTTAAAAACAGTATGGTTAAGCTTGAAATAGGGGTAGGCAAAGGGAAGAAACACTACGACAAGCGCGAATCCCTGAAGCAAAAGCAGGCAGAGCGCGAAGTGCACAAAGCGATCAAAGATAACCTTAATCGTTGACAATAGGATAAAAAGATGCCAGAATGCATCATCTAGCGTCAAACTTAATAAACATCTCAATGGGGGTGCCAAGGTTTCGACGGGGATTGGAAGCGAAGGTTGCATGCCGGGGACGCCAGTTGGCCTCGTTAAAAAACTGGCATCAATACAAACGCCGATACTGACGTTTCGTACGCACTAGCAGCTTAATTGCTGCGCCGTCTCTGATATACTTTGTCTGTGGGTTTTTAGAGACGTCATTTTAGCAGACTAGTTGCTGTTCGTGTCCACAGCTCAGCAGCGAAACTTTAGTGGAATCGCCAGTTACATGACCCTGTCCGTGGGGGCTGTAACCGGTTAAACTTAAAACACCGGACTACACATGTAGACGCCTTACGTAGAAGATTTTCGGACGCGGGTTCGATTCCCGCCACCTCCACCATTAACAAAAGACAAACCCGTCTCTCTGGGGTCATTCTCCGGGGTGACGGGTTTTCTTTT
>CAYUJC010000084.1:0-10237 GCA_964444945.1 uncultured Desulfuromonas sp. | reverse complement strand
GGAATGCCGGAATTGTTGTTGATTATGGCGCTGGCGCTCATATTCATCGGGCCAAAAAAAATGCCAGACATCGCCCGCGCCCTCGGGAAGGGGATGCGCGAGTTTCGCAGCGCCGCGGATGACCTGAAACGCAGCATCGATATCGACGCGCAGGTTATCTCCCCGGAGCAGCAGGGCAAGGTGCATGCGCGCCAGGACAGCGCTGCGAGCAAAGATATCAAAGAGGTTGATGCAGCAGGGGCGGAAGAGGCACAGACAGAGCCAATGCCTGATGCAGCTCAGGCAGAATCGGTAGATGACCGATCACCAGTCAGTGCTGCGGATAGAGATGTTACGCCCGAGGCGCAGACTGGTTCTGGTGCGCAAAAAAAGCCTGCTGCCAGGAAAAAAGATGAGCCAGGGGACAAATCGGCGGAGGTTGACGATGGCGGTGAGTGAGCAGGGGTTTTTCTCCCACTTGGAGGAGCTGCGCCGCCGCCTGATAATCTCCATGCTTGCGTGGGTGGCCGGATTTGGCGTGTGCTACAGTTTTGCGCAGAAACTGTTTGAGCTTATCTCCCGGCCGGTGCGTGCTTCTCTGCCGGAGGGGAGCTCACTGGTGTTTATCCATGCTACTGAGCCCTTTTTTACCTACCTTAAAATCAGCGCGGTGGCTGGTTTCCTGCTGGCTCTGCCGGTGGTTCTGTGGCAGATATGGGCCTTTGTCGCGCCCGCGCTCTATCCGGGGGAAAAACATCTGGCCATCCCCTTTGTGCTCTCCGGGTGCGCCTGCTTCGGACTCGGTGCCTACTTCGGGTTTACCTATGTGTTCCCGGTGATCTTCACGTTTCTTATCAACCTCGGGCTCGGCTCCGGTGGCACTGAAGCGATGCTCTCCATGGCGGGGTATCTGAGCATGTCCATCCGCCTGCTGTTTGCCTTCGGCCTGGTGTTTGAGCTGCCTATTGTGATCTTTTTTCTCGCGCGCCTTGGGGTGGTGGATCACATCTGGCTGGGAAAAAACCGGCGCTACGCGTTTATCCTTGCCTTTGTGGTTGGGGCAACCCTCACTCCGCCGGATGTTTTCTCCCAGGTCTCCATCGCCCTCCCGTTTATCCTCCTGTACGAGGTTGGGGTCTGGGTAGCGCGGTTTTTCGGTAAAAAACGCCATGTTGATACCGTTGCCCTCACCAAGAGTGAAGATGCCGGTAGCGATAAAGCTGCGGATGCGGATAAGGGCTCAGATTGATCTCTGCCGTGGTTATGCTTGCCTCTGTTCTTCGGGCCTACCACTGCTTCCATCCAATCCAGAGCTGAGAAGTCTTGCCGTAAAACTTGCCTTGGGTAAAGCAATCTGTTATATTTTGCGGTTCATTTCTGTAGCTCTCTTTTCAATCAGTGTTACCCCTGCCCCTGTAATTCACTGCATGATTAGCACCAGACTCCAGATAGCACCCATCCATCTTCACACCTGACCCCTGCGAAAAAACGCATTGGAACCTGAGTTCGTGCCGATTTTTAACGATACGGCGGCAGGTTGATCCGCCCACCGATGAAAGAGCTCTGCGCGTATGGCGAAAAGCGTATGGGGCGGATGGGCGGAGAGAATTGCCTTTTAACAGAAAGTTTGAAACAGCATGACATTTATTGACGCTATGAAAAGCACGCGCTTAACCGCAAAAAATGAAACATTATCTGGTCTAACAGTAGCTCTTGCCTTGGTTCCAGAAGCTATCGCCTTCTCCCTTATTGCCAATGTCAGCCCCTTGATTGGTCTCTACTCAGCTTTCATTATCGGCCTGATAACGGCGTTTTTAGGCGGACGCCCGGGAATGATCTCCGGCGCAACTGGTGCCATTGCAGTGGTGATCGTCAGCCTGGTTGCCAGACACGGAGTAGAATATTTATTCAGTGCCGTCGTGCTGATGGGAATCATCCAGATGTTGATCGGTTTTTTGCGTCTCGGAAAATTTATCCGCTTGGTGCCCCATCCCGTCATGTTTGGTTTTGTCAATGGTTTGGCCATGGTGATTTTCCTGTCACAACTTGAGCAGTTCAAGGTCGCCGGAGTGGACAGTTCTTCCTCTTGGTTAAGCGGGCCGCCACTGTGGATCATGCTGAGTTTTGTGCTGGCAACCATGGCGATTATCTACTTCCTCCCCAAGCTGACCAAAGCTGTACCGGCATCCCTTGCGGCCATTGTGGGCGTTTCAGGAGTTATCATATTTTTTGAAATACCGACCCGAACCGTGGGCGATATCGCATCAATTTCCGGTGGTCTGCCGCAGTTCCATATTCCATCAGTCCCCTTTAACCTTGAAACACTGCAGATCATCTTTCCTTATGCCCTGATTATGGCGTTTGTCGGCTTGATCGAAAGCCTTTTGACCTTAACCGTGATTGATGAAATGACTGAAACTCGCGGGCGTGGCAATAAAGAATGTCTTGCCCAGGGGACGGCCAATCTGGTCACCGGGTTCTTCGGGGGCATGGGTGGCTGTGCCATGATCGGCCAGAGCATTATCAACGTCAGTTCAGGGGGGCGGAAGCGGTTATCAGGAATTGTTGCCGCGATCGCCCTGCTGCTTTTTATCCTTTTTGGTGCGCCATTGATCGAAAGAATTCCCATGGCGGCATTAACCGGGCTGATGTTCATGGTGGCTATCGGAACCTTTGAATGGGCGAGCTTGAGAATCATCCGCAAAGTCCCTGCCGCAGATGTGTTTGTGATGGTGCTGGTCGCCCTGGTGACAGTCATTTTCCACAACCTTGCGGTCGCCGTCCTCATTGGGATTATCATCTCGGCTCTGGTTTTCACGTGGGAAAACGCCACGAGGATTCGCGCCAGGAAGCATGTAGATGAGCATGGTGCAAAACACTATGAAATTTATGGCCCGCTGTTTTTCGGCTCTATCGCCGTATTTCAGGAAAAATTCGACATCCTGAACGATCCACAGGAAGTGGTCATTGATTTTAAGGAATCCCGCGTAGTTGATCACTCGGCGATTGAAGCCTTAAATAAATTAACTGAAAGGTACGCTAAGGTTGGGAAAACAGTACGGCTGCGTTATTTGAGCGCGGACTGCCGCAAACTTCTCGACAATGCCTCTTCCATCATCGAAGTGAACTATTTAGAAGATCCGAAATACAAACTGGCAGTAGATGTGTTGGCGTAGTTTTTTATTCGTTATGGCGCACACCAAAGGCTTGCAACCCTTTGCTAGTAAACGCTTATATGCATAATGGAACAAGAACCGCATGGATGATGAAGTTTGAAAGGCTGGGGGGGGGCAGGTTTACGGTAAACCTGCCCCTTGTGCTTTTTTGGGTCTCGGTGGTAGATGTATCATCTCTGCCCAGGGATGTGATGTCGTCTTGCTCTAGCCATAACAATTTTCGTAAAGGACGCTTTTATTAAGCCAGGCGAAGATCCTTCCAGGGCCAAAAAGCTACGTTGTTTTGACCTTAATTGGCCCAGTCTTATCGCCGTTTATCAAGGTATTATTGTTATTGCGCTGTTAATCCACCATCAACAACAAATTCTGAACCTGTTGAGTAACTTGAGTCGTCTGATGCTAAGAATAAAACCAGGTTTGAGACTTCTTCTACTTTAGCAATGCGTTTCATTGGAATTGTTCTTGCGAATGCTTCAACTTGTTCTCTCACATCTTCTTGCATAATCATTGGTGTTTCAATAACGCCTGGGTGAACTGAGTTCACGCGAATACCTTGTGGCGAATATTCAAGCGCGGCAGCTTTTGTCATCCCACGCACTGCGAATTTTGTATCTGTGTATCCTATTGCACCACCAACTAAACCGTTCATTGACGAAATGTTGATGATCGAGCCTCCACCTGCTTTTCTCATCGAAGCACCAATAAATTTCATGCCTAGGAAAACAGATACTTGGTTGATTTGCACAATCCTGTTGTAGGCGTCAAGTGTTGTTTCTTCAATTGAGTTAGACATTGTAATACCGGCGTTGTTAACAAGGACATCTACTGGTCCAAATTTCTTTTCTGTTTCTGCAATCACATTTTTCCAGTCATCTTCGCTTGTTACATCTTGTTTAATAAAAAAAGCATTCTCCCCTAATCCTTCTGCAAGTGCGCTGCCTTTTTCTGTGTTTAAATCTGTAATAACTACCTTTGCGCCCTCTTCTATAAATAGACGCGCGTGCGCAGCGCCCATACCTTGTGCTGCTCCTGTAATAATTGCTACTTTACCTGCTAGGCGTGGCATGTTTATTTTCTCCTTAAAAGAAGATCTTGGGAAGATTGTGGGAAGATTTTCGGGAGCGGACCAAGTTAGCTAACTTGGTCTGCTCCCGTTATGTTTTTCCCTATGTTGATGCGTAATCTCAGTTAAACTTCGAAGTCCTCACCGTAGCCGAAGTTTTCAATCACATAATCCATGTCCTTGTCCCCACGTCCAGAGAGATTGACCAGGATGCTGCGGGAAGGCTTGGGCTGGTTGCGGCTGAGGCGGATGGCGTGGGCCACGGCATGGCAGCTCTCCAGCGCTGGAATGATCCCTTCGACGCGTGAGAGCATATAGAAGGCTTCCACAGCTTCGCGGTCGGTGGCGGTCACATATTTTACGCGCCCACTGTCGCGCAAAAAGGCATGTTCAGGGCCAATGGCGGGGTAGTCGAGGCCGGAGGCAATCGAGTAGACCGGCGCGGCTTCACCTTTCTCATCTTGCAGAAGATAGGAGTTGAATCCGTGCAGCACTCCCTCCCTGCCATAGGTCATGCTCGCGGCGTGTTCGCCAACCTTGGTGCCTTTGCCCAGAGGTTCGACGCCATAGATTTCGCAGGGGTCCGTCAGGAATCCACAGAAGATCCCCATGGCATTGGAACCGCCACCAACGCAGGCGGTGACGATATCGGGAATGTTGCCCGTCATCTCAAAAAACTGCTCGCGCGCTTCGATACCCACCACGCGCTGAAAGTCGCGCACCATCAGCGGGAAGGGGTGGGGCCCCACGACCGAGCCGATGCAATAGATTTGGGTGTCTGGATCTTTACTATATGCCTCAAAGCATGCGTCCACCGCCTCTTTAAGGGTTTTGAGACCAAAGGTGACCGGGATGACGTTGGCTCCCAGCAGTTTCATGCGCGCGACATTGGGAGCTTGTTTGAGCATATCCACCTCACCCATGTATATGTCGCATTCGAGACCAAAATAGGCGGCAGCGGTGGCGAGTGCCACGCCGTGCTGCCCGGCGCCTGTTTCCGCAATCAGTTTCTTTTTCCCCAGATAGACAGCCAAGAGCCCTTCACCCATGCAGTGGTTGAGCTTATGCGCGCCGGAATGATTGAGGTCTTCGCGCTTGAGATAGATTTGCGCGGAACCGAGTTTGCGCGAGAGGCGTTCGGCGTGATACAGGGGGGTGGGGCGTCCCTGGTAGTGCTTCCGAATCGCGCGTAGTTCGGCGATGAACTTGGCAGAGCGCGAAATGGTGTCGTAGGCATCGCGAATTTCCAGCATGATTTTCGCAAGGTGGGGAGGAAGATAGGCACCGCCATATTTTCCGTAGCGGCCATTCTGGTCGGGATACAAGTTGAAATAATTAGAATAATTGGGTGTGCTCATGGCGTCTCCTGCTGGATGCTCAATGTTTGTGTGTTTAAGTTGGGTGTGGATATCAGCTATAAACCTTGTTGCGGATGTGTAGATTTGCTCAGACATGTCGATTTGTGCCAGGCGCAACACAATGTTATCTAGAGATTAATTTCTTTAATTTTAGCTGGTTAGCTTGGTTTGACCCCGTTTTTCCTCAACAAATGATCATAGCGTCATTGTATGAGAGCTATGGTGCTACGTTCAGGTACATACTCCATGCAAACGTGTCACAGTTGCTGACGCATCACTTTATACTATACACCTATTAATTTTTGGAGGATACGTTATGCGCAATTTTGAAACTAAGAGGACAGCACCTGACGCTCAATTCTTGTCTGAAACAATGAATGGGGAGTCTGCCGTTACGACGAATTGGCTCGCGGTAGGTATAGTGGTTGCCGCTGGCATTATAGCGGCGCTGCAAGTGGGTAAAGTTATCGTTTCCGTACCGCTACTGCGTGCAGAACTTGGACTTAGCCTTAGCGCTGCTGGGTGGATAATATCTATTTTTTCCGTGTTGGGTGTTGTAGGTGGTATTCCAACTGGGGCAGCGGTACATCGCTTCGGCGATAGGCGCATTTTGGTTCTAGGTCTTTTAGCTATTGTTTTAGGTAGCCTGGCAGGCGGCTTCGTCAGTAGTTACCCCATGCTGCTTGGCACTCGGGTATTGGAAGGTTTGGGGTTCCTGTTGGTCGTCATTGCTGCTCCTGATTTGATCAGTCGCATTGTCGCTACTCCAGATCGTGATCGAGCTCTGGCGATATGGAGCTGTTTTATGCCGATAGGTATGGCGCTCGCTTTGCTGGTTGGGCCTTTTTGGGTAGGTTGGCGTGGTTTGTGGTTTGCAAATGCTGTATTGGCCGCGCTCGTTGCCATTGCTGTCATGTCCTTTGTCAGTCGCCGAGCGGTGCTGCAACCCGATAGTTGGTCATGGTCCGGCCTGGGACGCGATACCATGCAGACTGTTACCGCAGACGGGCCACTCCTGCTGGCTACAACCTTTGCCCTGTATGCCACGATGTTTTTTGCGTTGTTTAGCTTTTTGCCCGTGTTGCTCGAACAGCGTATGGGCGTGTCGGCGGCTTTAGCCAGCGCGCTCACTGCCGCCGCTATTGGCGCTAATATTATTGGTAATCTGGTAGCAGGTGTTTTGCGTGAGCGCGGCGTGGCTCAATGGAAGATTATCGCTGTAGCAAGTATAGTTATGAGTGTTGCAGGTTTTGGTATCTTCTTGCCCATACTGCCAAATTTAGCCGTCTTTGGCGCCTGTATTATCTTCTCTGGTGTTGGTGGGTTGATTCCTGCGATAGTAATAGGCGGCATACCGACGCTCGTGCCTAGCGTACGCCTGTCCCCCGTATCATTTGGGCTGGTAATGCAAGGCAACAACCTTGGACAACTCATCGGTCCGGTTGCCGTTGGTGGCGTGGTAGACGCTATGGGCTGGAACGCAGTCGCCGTCTTTATTGCAGGTGGCGGAGTAGCGGTTGTGCTGCTAGCCGTTGCTCTACGCCAATCATTTCAGCGCGCAAAGATTGGTTCAGCAACGCTTTAGTAGCTTGTGCCGGAAGGACATTTGATTTTGATGTCATCGTTGAGGTGCCACCTCATCTTTAAGACATCTGCCGCAGTAAGCAACACCACACAGCGCAGCAAATGTTTACCAGATTTAATTTCCGTTGCATGATAACGATACGCATTTATCCCACAAAAAGATGCTTTTAAGGTCAAAAATCCACGTTTTTTTGAGATTAATCGTTTTGATTCTAGCTAGTTGGCTTGGTCCGGCCCCGTTTTCCCTAGGTTCAGGACCTGAAAATTTTAAAGCGATACACGCATTTGAGGGCCGAGGATTTAGCGGCAAAGTTGGGATAGTATTTTTTTATCGTTTGCTTGTAGTACCAGTATGTGGTACTAAGTAACCATGAGACGAAAACACAAGAAAACTCTTGAATTGATTTTCTCCCGGCCTGTTAGCGGAAATATCAAGTGGCAGGATATTGAGGCGCTTTTTTCAGAGCTGGGAGCCGAGATCACCGAGCGGGAAGGCTCCCGTATAGGTGTCTTGCTTTTCAATGAGTGTCGAGTGTTTCACCGTCCGCACCCCTCCCCCAATACGGACAAGGGTGCAGTTGCTTCTATCAGAGAATGGCTAAAAAGAAACGAGGTGTCGCCATGATGAACGTAATGGATATAAACGGCTACAAAGCCAGTATTGCCTATGATCCTGAAATTGAGATGTTTAGAGGGGAGTTTATCAACCTCAACGGTGGTGCTGACTTCTACGCCAAAGACACTGAAGCCTTGAGGGTGGAAGGGGAACTGTCTCTGAAGGTTTTTTTAGAGATGTGCGAAGAAAAAGGCATTGAGCCAAAGAAGAGTTATTCAGGCAAGTTCAATGTCAGGATTTCACCAGAGCTTCATGCAAAAGTTGTGCAGGCTGCAACAGCACACGACCAGAGCATTAACCAGTGGATCAAGTCTGTTCTATCTGAATCCGTCAAACAATAGCATGCCCGGCTTCGCTCCTGCGCGGCTCGGTGCTTACACCCCGCACAGGTGTCAATTGCCAGCCCTTACGGGCTGTCGGGGCAACGCGGGGGGCCTGGCTTGTGGCCACCGGGCTAACTAGGTCGAAAGGAACACTCTCACTCGTGCCACAAAAAATGTTCGCCCCTTCCGGGAGGTCACATTGCTTTCGAGATGTTTAGGCGAAACTCAGGCAAACAATGCAAGCGCTGTGCTTGCCGCAGATGAAGACATCAATCTGGCGCCTTAATTCTGGGGCAGGCATATAAAGCCAACCGCCACACCAAGAGTAATCCCAATAACATTTGGGGAAGCCAAAAGAAAAAGGGGGGTCAACATGGACACTTTGTGGGCACATTACTTCCTGAACCACCCATCCCCTTCCCAGCATTGTTGGCCATTTCCTGCCCTTGCCCTGCGCTCACCATAGCAATACCTCTGATACGCGCTTCGTCCTGTTGCTCACCCAGAGAAGTGGCTTGGCCACCGATCCATTTAGTGACGTTCTCAGGCAAGTGAGTGATAAGCCCAAACACCTTGTGGGCCAGCACGATAAAAATCATGACGATCAATGCGATGTGTGCGCCATAATCGTGACGATCCCGGAAAGATGGGGGGCGCTCACGGACGCGCTGTACACCATAAATGAGAAGCCAACCATCTTGCCTACCGCAGAAAAGATGATGATACTCGCAAAGAAACCAGCGACCGTCAGGGGAGGTCGTGCCTTTTAAGCGGAGAATTCAAAGAGCTCTTCAGGCTTATCGGGCAAGGTATCGTTAAGAATGATCGCGCAGCCCTCGCCGTACACAAGATCAAGGGCCCGGCGCATGGTATCGTCGTTCGGATTGGGGGCGATGCGCACGGTACCTGCTTCATCAGTATCTAAACGATACAAGGTGTTGGTTTTAGCAAGGTTTTTATTGTGGCGAATCCATACCAGATCCAATAGATTCGCAATCATGGTATCCATCCGTATCCCATCTATCTGTGCTTCACTCATGGATTCTTTTTTTGGGATATTTTCTATGTTTGTACAGGGTATATTGCGCAAAAAAATTAAAAATCGTTCTCGTGCAGATGGTTCAAACCAATTGTACTCGAAAGAGCTTAATACAATGTCGTTATCGTCAACCACCTGGGTTGGCAGAGGTGGTACTTTTGCGCCTGGCGACATTTCCATCCCAGGAGGTAGCCCAGAGAAAGCTGGGCGCTTCCTTACCCTCGCCACGGGGCCAACACCCAATTCAATCAAGGTTGCCTGAAATTCCATACTCCCAGGCTCACAATTATACATTTCCAGATCATATTTCACCTTACGCTCCGTAACTTACGTTGGCCCGCTAAGCAAGCGTTGGTTCATACATTCTATTTTACCAACCAGCGCACGCAGGGGATTTATCATGTTGCACTTTTTAAACAGCGTAGTTTTTTGAGGGCTAACAGCCTTATCGCTGTCGACAACAATCAGATGGATTTGGGTGGAAATAACCGAAATATCAAGAGTCTGAAGATTGTAGCGTTTTTTACCCCAAACAGCCAGTGGATCCGACGGCTTCTATCCTTTGAACATTTAAGCAGAAACTCTTTTTTGTGGCAGCGGTGGGTGACGTGCCAGATCTGACCGGGGATGTGGTGTCTTTGTTCTAGCCACAACAATTTCCTTAAAGTACGCTTTTAAGCCAGCAAAAGATGCTTCTAAGGCCCAAAAGTCACGTTGTTTTGAACTTAATTGTTTTGATTACAGCTAGTTAGCTTGGTCCGACCCCGTTTACTCCCAAGACCGTCATCCCCGAATGTTTCTGTCGGGAATCCAGGCTTCTGACCTAGAAAAATCTGGATTCATAACCCGGCAAAGTATCTACCCATATAGAAAGCATTTATATCGCCTCTCAAGCAAAAATTGCTAGTACAATCAGATGTTTATCCGCAATAGAAACTATGCAAGTATCTACCCTCTTATTTACTCAAGAGGGATAGATTATGATGGTTATGTTCGTGTAGGGCTGTGAGTGTAGTGCTGCAAATTTATACGGTCATCGGTGCGAAAATTGAGCCGCATCAATTGCGCGGCAGCGTGGTTATGCTACTTGTTCCCTATC
>CAYUJC010000083.1:478-10418 GCA_964444945.1 uncultured Desulfuromonas sp. | reverse complement strand
TACAAGCAAGAAAAGGAAGGCGGTGTGGGCCGCCGCCCACGTCATGTGGATACTGTGGGGAATATTGCACCAGAGGAGATCATCCGCTGCTTATGCGTTCCCACGCAGGCACGAATTCAGAGGCCTGCGGGGTTGGTCAAAAAACCGGTTCCCCGCTTTCACGAAGCTCAAGAGGGGAAAACAGCATAACTTCTGCTTGACTTTTGTTTCCCATGGGATACATTAACGTATGCGTTACACCCTTGAAACTACGCCAGTATTTGATAAATGGCTGAGTCGACTTAGAGACAAGGCAACGCGCCACAAGCTTGCTGCTCGCCTTGAGCGTATCACCCATGGGAACTTTGGCGACCACAAGCAGTTGGCAGAGCATCTGTTTGAGCTGCGCTTCACCAGCGCTGGTGGGTTGCGCGTCTACTACACACCGCGCTCAGGCAGAATTGTTCTGCTGCTAAACGGAGGAAATAAAACCAGCCAGAGCAAAGATATTGCCCGGGCTGAAAAAATCATTACGGAGTTGGAATTATGAAAACCAGAAAATTCGATGTCGCTGAAATGCTTGAAACCGAAGAGGATATTTGCGGCTTTCTGTGTGAAATCGCTGAAACCGGCGACGAATCAGACTTTCTCCATGCCCTGAATACGGCCGCCAGAGCCATAGGTATGACTGAAGTGGCCAAAAAAGCTGGAGTCAGCCGCGCCAGCCTGTATAAATCACTGGCTGAAGGTGGAAATCCAAGCTTTAAAACGATTGCCAAAGTAACCAAAGCCCTGGGCTGCAGGTTGAAAGTAGCCTGAGCGTCCCCCGCATCCCCTACACCTCCCCCTCGGCTCACAGCATCTCGGTAACGGTAAACCCGATCCCAATGCGGTTTACCGAAGAGTTATAGTCAATCAGGCTTTCGCCGTAACCGTTAAAATACTGCAGATAACCGTTGATGCAGTCGGTGAGGGGGAAGTGCCAGCCCAGTTCGACCGCACCCCTGTTGTTGCTGGAGCGGAGATTGTTGCGCCACAGCAGCGAAAAGGTGTGCTCCTCCCACTTGTACACCGCTCTGATTTCACCATAGCCCAGGTACGCATGAATATCGGGATTGTCATCCCCGGTAGAACCATTCGCTGCGTCTTTACTGGACTCGGGGATGCGATACCAGGGCTTAAACACCAAAATCAGGTTATCGCGCTCAAAAAACATCTGCAGATAGATGCGGTTCCAGCTGCGCGAGGTACTTCCCCCCTGGCCGTTGGACTGATGTACCACCCCGATGCGGTTGGTGGTATTGGTAAAACCAAACAGTTTCAGATTGTTATCTTTGCTCAGAAACAGCTCGGGTTCGTGATTGGAATCGCGGAATGGACTCGAATGGGATTCGTTATATGCCTGCCAGAATGACAGATTGGTGTAAGCCGCCCACAGACCAACCTCATCGAAGATATTACGCCACACCAGGAACTTGAAACTGAACTGAAACTTAACCTCGACGTTGTCCAGGCGGGAGTCGGAAACCCCGAACGGTTCCCCGTTGGGATTGTGGTTGTAGCTCACCGGCAGGATATAGTTCTCCCGATGGGTGATGAGATTAAAGGGGCTACAGCTGAGTTCTTCCTCTTTTTTTATCCGCTGCTCCAGGGGAGATTCAGGGACGTCAGCTTCAGGGTATGCCGCCGCTGCGGACGGTGGTGCAGCAGCGGTGGCCAGCACCGTGGCTGCCGCTCTTTCTTCCAGCTGCGCCGTGCACCAGGCCCGCACCTGCCCCAGGGTCATGCTGTCAGACTCGCCCTGGTGGATCAGCTTCAGCATGCACTGCTCCAGCGCGGCGGTTTCCGCGCCCGCTTCCACCGCAGGGCAGAAAACCATTACCACCCAGAACAGGCAAGAACAGGTCCGTTTAACGCAAATATTTTTCATTTATACTCTTCACGCCACACACACTACCTGGCTGCTGCTGGGCAGGGGTAGCTATGCAGATTCAAGGGACAAGGGCTTAAATTTTCGGTCAGATGCGTAAGAGTATAACGTAAAACGCCACGGTTAAGTATGATAACTGCGGTTTAAACGCACAAAAGCCGCTGCGGGGAGGCATCCGCAACGGCTTTTGTGCTATCCAAGGAAGAAAGGAGTTCAGAGTTTAATCATCGTTGCCTGCCACAACAACTGCTGATCTGTCCCTCTGATGGTTATAAATGTAGCAGAGCCCTGAAAGGACAAACAGGTGAAAGCGCGTATTTGTTTGATTCAAGAGCAACGTTAGACGGGTGCTTAAATGCACAGCAGCGTCCGTTCACTCCCACAGGCCACGCTTGCTGCGGATCGCTTCAGCTTCAAGATCGAGGAACTCCTGCTTACGCGCGAAATCAAAGTAGCGATACACCCGCGCCCGCCCCTGGCGTAGCAGTTCGCGGTTAAGCATGGTGCCATTCTCGAGCCACACATAGGCGAGCATGCGGCCGTACTTATCCCACGGCGGATCTTCGAGCTCCAGGCGCACTTGTCGCCCCTTGAGGGTACGGATCAGGCAGTGGCGGGTCTCACGTTCGCTCTGGCGCAACCGCGCCGCACTGGGCGCGCCCAGGCGGATAAATTCCTGGTCACGCCGGTTATCTTTATTTTCGGGACAATCTATCCCTACCAGGCGCACCACCCCGTAGCCATCCACCTTAATGGTGTCGCCATCGTAAATCCAGCTGACCGGGCCACGCAGCTGCTGCCCCCAGGCTGCGGCACCCCCCCAACTGCACAGCAACAAGGCAAGCAGGAGAATACGCAACCCCACGCGGAGATTGCCGGGAAACACGCGCATACAAAGCACCTCTTTCAAATTCAGGCGAACAGATTAGTGGCGAGGTAGCGCCCCACCCCGCCACAGCAGGGGGTCACCACCCTACTTTCTGCAGCAAACGCGGCCGCCACCTTGGCGGCGCGGAGGAGATGCACAGCGACGAAATTGGGCAGAAGTGATATTCCGCAATATTGGGATCATTGACGCTCCTCCCTGGTGTCGATTTTTTCCTGCAGGACTCTGGCAAAGGGTATCACTTCATCCACCCGGTACCCGCACCCATGTGGCAGCTGCGCACCACAAAAGAAGATCCCCTTGGTCGGAAAACTGCGGCAGATCCCCAACCGCTGTTCGTGATTTAAACAGGTATTATCGGGCTGGAGCCAGCTGCACGCAAACAGGAGCAAGCCGTGGCTGTCACGCCCGACAATGTTGAAGCGTCCATATTCAGGATAGTTATTCACCAGCTTTCTGAAGGCACGCTTCGAGCGCAACCAGCGCCTGCCCTGCTGTATCTGAATGCGCGCGCAGCAACTGCCACACCGGCGACATTTTCCGCTGAGCAGCAGCTCGCGCCCCTGCAGGCGCAGCCGCAGATGGCGCAGCCAGCCTGCAATATTCAGCATAAGAGATAAACTCTGCGGGCAGGCGGTAAAATCATTCCCCTCTCCAGCACATGCTCTCCTTCTGGCGCGCGCAGGAACAGTTTGCCACCCCCCTCGATGACGCTGCGCCCACACCGAAGTTTCCGGGATGGACCCTAATGCCGAATGACGCACACCACCTGTTTATCTTCGCCCCGGGTTCCCTCTTTTTCTTCTCTTTTGGTGCGCAGTACAAATTCCTTCCACGCACCTTCGGCGCTTTCAGCTTCAATCAGCTCTATCTCCATCTGTTTGCCCTGCTCGTAGTGTACTTCAAATATTGGCATATGCTTACTCTGAAGAAAAAAAGCCCCCTCCGCCGAGATCTGGCGCAGTGGGGCTTAAAGGTTACAGATAACTATCAGGGGGTAAAGACGTCAGCCACAAAATTCTGCGTGGCAAAGTAGTCCTCCATGGTTTCCGCACGCCGAATCAACTCCACCCTCGCGTCGGTGCGCAGCAGCAGCTCCTTGGGGCGCAGGCGCCCATTGTACTGAAACCCCATGGCGTGGCCGTGGGCACCGGTATCGTGAAACGCGAGCAGATCGCCCTCTTCAATCTCCGGGAGTTGGCGCTGAATGGCGAATTTGTCGTTGTTCTCGCATAAAGAGCCTACCACATCATAGATCATATTCTTGGGGGCATCTTCCTTGCCCACCACATCGATATGGTGATACGCCCCGTACAGCGCCGGCCGCATCAACGCCGACATACACGCATCCACCCCCACATAATCGCGGTAGATATGCTTGAAGTTGATCGCCTTTGCAATCAGGCAGCCATGCGGTCCGGTCATGAAGCGGCCACTCTCCATATACATGTTCGGGGTGAAGCCGTTAGTGCTTTTAAAGGTATCAAACAGAGCGGTGATCTCCATGGCCATGGTATCGATATCCAGCGGTGCCTGGCCCGGCTCTGCCGGGATCCCGAAACCACCCCCGATATTGATGAATTCAAGCTCTATCTCCAGCTCTTTTTTCAGCACCACCGCAAGGTCAAGTAGCATCCGGGTTGTTTCCACCATATAGGTATAGTCAAGTTCGTTGGATGCGACCATGGTATGCAGCCCGAAGCGCTTCGCGCCGCGCGCGCGCGCCTTGCGGTACGCATCGATCACCTGTTCGTGGCTGATGCCGTACTTGGCCTCGACGGGATTCCCGATGATGATGTTGCCGGTGCGGCGTGGGCCGGGGTTGTAGCGGAAGCAGATCAACTCCGGAAACTGCGGCACCTTATCGATCAGAGAGATATCATCCAGATTCAGGATACAGCCGCCATCCTGCGCGGCGAACTCGAACTCCTCCAGGCTGGTGTTGTTGGAGGTGAACATGATCTCCTCAGGCTTCGCGCCGAGTTCGCGGCTCATGTGCAACTCCGGGATGGAGCTGCAGTCAAACCCGAAGCCCATATCCAGCATGATCTCCATAATGCGTTTATTCGGCAGCGCCTTTACCGCAAAATATTCTCGGAAACCCGGAACATTGGCAAAAACCTGTTTAAGATGTGCGCCGGTTTCACGAATCCCCTTCTCATCGTAAATATGAAACGGGGTGCCATAATGGGCAGCGATGGAATCTACCTGACTGAACAGGCGCTGTTTGAAGTCCTGTGACATGGGCATAAACGCGATATCTCCTCTTAATCTTAGTATGCTGATGTTCACCGCTTTGGAATGCGGTCGGGCCGAGGCAACCGGGTACGGATACGGGTACGAATAATCGGGATCAGAGAGCAGAAAGCCGCCGCTAAACCGAACCCGATCCGCACCTGATGCAACCGGCGCAAAACAGCGTAAGCCTAGCACATCTATAAACAAACGACCACCTGCTTGATGAGGGCTAACCCAAATAAACAGGTGGTCGTTGGTAGTGTAGTCTAGACAACCTCTGGGGATAAGGTTGGTGCCGGCTACATTCTTTTTCCATGCTTTTTCAGCCCCACTATGCGGTGCTGCAGCAGCACTCCATCAGCGCAGTTGGGCTGCTGCAAACTCCGCCGCGAGCATGATTTGATACGACGTCGGTGCCGCTGTCAGGAGTGGATGGGTCGCATACTGCATCGTCGCCAGATCTTCGGCGGTCAGTTTGGCCTGCATCGCCACCGCCATGACGTTGGCCATTTCCGCGGCCGCTTCTCCCCCACACACATGCCCGCCGATCAATACGCCGTCCTGCTTGCGAAACAACATCTTGACCTTCGTATTGATGCTTCCCGGCAATCCCCCGGGGTGGCGGTTGGGAGCCGTCGCCTCCCCGACGACGAATTCGATCCCCTCCTGCTGTGCGGCAGCGGCCGTGTAGCCCGCCGCTCCAACGCTGCGCTCTCCTACCTTTGTCGCAAACGCACCAAGCGCGCCGAGGGTTTTACGTGCCTTGGGTTTAAAGATATTGGTCGCCGCGATCAACCCCTCGGAGGCGGCAATCGAAGCAAGGCGCACCCCAGAGGGCTTCCCGCTGAAAAACGAAAACTTGGTGGCGCAGTCCCCGGCGGAATATACGTCCGGGTCGCTGGTCTGCATATATTCATCTACCACCACGCCCCCCTGCGGGTCCGTCTTCAGCCCCATCGCCGCGGCCAGCTCTATATTCGGGCGCGCCCCAAGCCCCAGAATAACTACATCGGCAGCGATGGTGCTGCCGTCGCTGAGGCACACCGACTTCACCTTCCCTGCGCTGTCAGCCTCAAGGCTGCGCACCTGACTATTCAGATAGAGGGCAACCCCCTCTTTCTTCAACTCCTCTTCCACCTCGCGCCCGAACTCTTTCTCGCATGCCAGGGAAAGACAATAATCCTGCATCTCAACCAAGGATATCTGCGTATCTGCTTGAATCTCTGTTTGCAGGCGCGCGATCTGCTCCGCCATCTCCACCCCGATAAAACCTCCACCAATCACCACGACGTGGCGCGCTGCCTGCAAGGCAGAAAAAATACGCTGCAGGAAAAATGGATCCTTCGCCACCGCAAACACATTTTCCAGTTCGATGCCGGGCAGCGGCGGAATAATGGGTTTAGAGCCTGTGGCCACAATAAGCTTCGCGTATTTGATGGCTTCGTGGTCTCTGCATACAACGATCTTGCTGCTGCGATCCACATCCTCCACGTGGCTGGCCACAATTTCTATCCCCTGGCTGGTGATCATCTCATCGGGGACGATGTTTTTCTCCACCGCCCGCAGCGTCCCGTATATATACGGGATACCGCAGGGAACCGGGGTTTTGCTCACATTGCGGATCACGGTGACAGATTTCTGCGGGTAGCGCCGTTTAAGCGTTGTTGCCGCCATAAGCCCCGCTGCCGAACCGCCAATAATTACCACATCACGCTGTTGCATATTCCTTAATCTCCTTATTTTTTCTGACATGCAGGACACACCGCAAAAATATTCAGTCCATGAGAGCTCAAGGCAAAGCCATATTGGGTTGCAATGTCCGCGCACAGATTGCACACCCCCTCTTTACTGAACTGAATGATTTTGCCACATTCGGTACACACAAGATTATCAAAGGCGAACCCTTCAGGGCAGGCGGCATACAGCGCCTCCATCCCATCCGGGGCAAGTTGAACCCGGCGCAGCAGACCACATTCCATCAATAGTTGCAGGGTACGATAAATCGTCGCTTTCGATATACGCTCCCCCTTCTGTTTCAGCCGCAGCAGCAGAGAATCAACATCAAAGTGCTCACCCATCTCCAGGATTTCCGCATATACGCTGCGCCGCTGGCGGGTTGCCTTCAAACAATGCTCTTCCAGAAAACTTTCGAACATTTCTAGTGACATCGCTATTCTCCTTAGGTTTTCTGTGAGCGGGAAATCCGGCCGCAAATGCGATTGAGTCTCAATTGCTTAAGTTATATACACTCAACCCGTACCCTGTGTCAACCGCTATACCAGGCCTGGTGCGCCCTGGCCTGAGCACACCCTCGGGCATGTCTCCAACATTTCTACCGTGGCAAAGTCACAAACAAACGATGTTTTGAAACATCGTTTCACCCGAAAATACAATCCTTCCGTTCTCTCTATTCAGCCCTCGAGGTTCAGGCCGCCATCGGTAATACAGAGGCAGTCGTTAAATATAGCGGGTGCAAGTTTTCGCTTGCCAAAGAAAGTAGGTTCAATATATGTTGGAAATATATAAACACTTGTTTTAGCGTGACTTTCATTAAAATAATATTTATTCTTAACATTCGAGGCCTGCCCGCGAAATATGGAGCAGATATTGTTCAGCGCAGTTGCTTACGCAGGAGATGCCCCATGAAATTTAATAATCTTAAAATCGCAAACAAGATATATTTCCTGTTTGCCCTGGCCGTGCCGGTTATGTGCGTAGTGTTCGGGGGGCTGTACTGGAAAACCACCGACAACCTGTACCAGGAACGTTTCGCCAAAGTGCAGTCCCAAACCGAAAGCGCGGCCTCGGTCATCAACCACTTTGTCGCGCTGGAACGTAACGGCATCCTTCCGCGGGAAGAAGCCCAACGCATGGCCATTGCCACCATCGCCACCATGCGCTACGACGGAGATGACTACTTCTGGATCAACGACAGCCACCCGCGCATGATAATGCATCCGTTCAATCCCGCCTTAAATGGCAAGGATTTGAGCACCTTCGCCGACCCGGACGGGGTAAAACTGTTTAACGAAATGGTCCGCGTCACCCGCGCTAAAGAGGGCGATTTCGTCCACTACCGCTGGGAAAAACCCGGACTCACCGAACCAGTAGACAAGGTTTCGTACGTCCAGCGCATCAAAGGCTGGGACTGGATTGTGGGCACCGGCCTCTACACCGACGACATAAAAGCCCAGACCCAACTCATGCTGTACGGAGTTGTGGGGATAGTCGGCTTCACCATCCTCGCGTCACTGGTGGTGGTGATCTGGTTTGCGCGTGGCCTCGCGCGCCCTATAGGGCAGGTTGTCCATATGCTGCATGAGATAACCAATGGGCATATCAGCCAGCGCCTCAACTTGAAGCGCCACGATGAGATCGGGGTGATGGCCGCCACCATGGATGAGTTCGCCGACAGCCTGGAACATGAACTGGTCGATTCCATGCAGCGCCTGGCCAATGGCGATCTGACTTTTGAAATTCACCCCCACGATGAAAATGACGTGATTCGCGGGGCGCTGAAAAGGATGGAGCAGGACCTGAATGAAATGGTTACCAGAATCCAGAACAGTGGCGAGCAGATCAGCGCCGGTGCATCTCAGGTCGCCGATGCAAGTCAGTCGCTGTCGCAGGGTGCGACCGAATCTGCCAGCTCCCTGGAGCAGATCTCCGCGTCCATAAACGAGCTGGCCACGCAGACGGATGACAACGCCGTCAACGCCGCCCAGGCCGCCAAACTCTCGGCCGAAGCAAGCAATGCCGCCAATCGCGGCAACCAATCGATGGAGCAACTGGTCTCAGCCATGGAGGAGATCAACACCTCAAGCCAGAGCATTGCGAAAATTATCAAGGTGATCGACGAGATTGCGTTCCAGACCAACCTCCTCGCCCTGAATGCGGCGGTTGAAGCAGCGCGGGCTGGACAGCACGGCAAAGGCTTCGCCGTAGTCGCAGAAGAGGTGCGCAATCTGGCGGCGCGCAGTGCCAAAGCGGCGCGAGAGACCGCCGACCTTATTGAAGGTTCTGTGGGAAAGGCCCAAAACGGCGCGGAAATCGCCGCAGGAACCTCCAGGGTGCTGGACGAGATCGTCACCCATTCCACCAAGGTCTCAGATCTCATCGCGGAAATCGCCGCCGCCAGTAAAGAGCAGGCGCAGGGGATTGCCGAGGTCAATATCGGCATCACGCAGATTGATGACGTTACCCAACAAAACACCGCCAACGCCGAAGAGGGGGCCGCAGCGGCAGAAGAGCTCTCCAGCCAGGCGGAACAACTGCGGCAGATGCTGCGCCGCTTCACCACCAAGAGCGGTTTCGCCCAGAACACCATGACGCTGGAAGCACCGCAACAGCACCAGCGCCTCGGCTGGGATTAAATATTCCCTTGACGCTGACAAACCTAGGCCACCCCCCTTTCCGCTGCGCTCCCTTCCCCCCTATTTCATAGGGGGGATCAAAACTGCGCTTCCCCCCTGCGGAGTAGAGGGGATTGAGGGGGGTCGCAGACCGCAGACCACCTCTGATACCTCGTTCCCACGCTCCCGCGTGGGAATGCATACCAGATATCCAGACTGCCCCCCAAAGCCTACGCCACCCCGACCCACCTCGTCATCCTGAACTTGATTCGGGATCTCAGCGGACGAGATTGCGGTTCAAGTCCGCAATGGCGGTTTTGTGAGCGATGGTGGTTTTTGCTCTTCGGCCTGTGTCTTTTTCGGCACTGTGAAGACCTAGACCACCCCCCTTTCCGCTGCGCTCCCTTCCCCCCTATTTCATAGGGGGGATCAAAACTGCGCTTCCCCCCTGCGGAGTAGAGGGGATTGAGGGGGGTCGCAGACCGCCAAGACCTAGGCCACCCCCTTTCCGCTGCGCTCCCTTCCCCCCTATTTCATAGGGGGGATCAAAACTGC
>CAYUJC010000083.1:0-378 GCA_964444945.1 uncultured Desulfuromonas sp. | reverse complement strand
GCTTCCCCCCTGCGGAGTAGAGGGGATTGAGGGGGGTCGCAGACCGCAGACCACCTCTGATACCTCGTTCCCACGCTCCCGCGTGGGAATGCATACCAGATATCCAGACTGCCCCCCAAAGCCTACGCCACCCCGACCCACCTCGTCATCCTGAACTTGATTCGGGATCTCAGCGGACGAGATTGCGGTTCAAGTCCGCAATGGCGGTTTTGTGAGCGATGGTGGTTTTTGCTCTTCGGCCTGTGTCTTTTTCGGCA
Organism: uncultured Desulfuromonas sp.; assembly: GCA_964444945.1. GTDB lineage: Bacteria > Desulfobacterota > Desulfuromonadia > Desulfuromonadales > Desulfuromonadaceae > JAIVHC01. Next base: position 121 of record CAYUJC010000083.1, on the reverse strand, counting down.
CTGTGAAGACCTAGACCACCCCCCTTTCCGCTGCGCTCCCTTCCCCCCTATTTCATAGGGGGGATCAAAACTGCGCTTCCCCCCTGCGGAGTAGAGGGGATTGAGGGGGGTCGCAGACCGC
>CAYUJC010000082.1:0-10785 GCA_964444945.1 uncultured Desulfuromonas sp. | reverse complement strand
AGCACCGCAAGGCCCCCGTGGGTTAGCGGATGATTGAAGCGCACGGTTGTGGTTTTCAGCTCCTGATCCCCCTTGAGCAGGGTTAGGTTGCTCAACATATCAACGGGGCGTCCCGAGGGGGCAACCTGCGGCGCAAAACTGTTCAGGCGCAGAAAGTAACCACTCATTGAGGGGATGGCGATCACTTCACCTTCAGCGATACTGTTGTTGCTACTGCGCATGCCGTAAATGCTCCCCCAGGCGTAAGCGATAACCACAAGGATAAAACCGAGGTGGATGAGATATTCGCCCATTTTTCTCCAGCGACTCTTCAGGTGATAGACCCAGTCAATAAAGCAACACAGGGTGTTCAGGCCCAATAGTACGATGAGTGCGCTGCACAGAGGGATCCAGAGACTGTAAATGTTTGCCTGCGGCAGATAACCGTGCCACCATTCCAGCAGCGGTTTGCTGTCCATGGTACTGAACAGCTGCGGGTTGTGCATAATTTGCGCTGAACCGAAAATAGCGACCAGCGTTGTTACACTGGCGAGGATAATGGTAGCCTTCGCAGAACAGCAGAATTCCCAAAATTGACGCAACATTTTTATTCCCTGATCGTTATTTATGCTATAGGGGGTGGTTGCTGTTCATAAGCAGACCAATCCCTAGATAGGTAAAGAGTACGAGACCAAACCCTACAATAGAGAGCCACGCATAGCCGGTGCCTTGCCAGCGGCGGATAAACTTGGCGTGGCACATCCCCGCAAAATAGAGCCAAATCAACGCGGACCACAGCGCTTTAATATTCCACGAAAAGTAATATCCCCAGGCGACATAGGCCCAATAACTTCCGAAAAGCATACTGAGGGTAAAGAAGCAAAATCCAAGAAAAATAGCCTCTTCGTTCAGCTGCTTCAACATGTTGCTCGATGGCAACAGGAGCCCCGATGTTTTGCGCTGAATGAGATAGAGTACCGCTAAAGAGAACGCCATGGCAAACAGGGCATATCCGAGAAAAGAAAAGACGACATGCAGAGTGAAGAGCGGCGTATCCAGCATTGGAATCAGCGCGGGGATGCTTGGGTCTCGTGGCAGTGCGGTGTACAGAAGAAGTAGATTGAGGAGCATGACAAACAGGCCTGCGCTGGCGAGGCGATAGCGCAGCTCAAAATATACGTAGGTGGCGGCGAGAGACCAACTAAAGAAAAACAGGGTGGAGAATAAATTGGTGACTGGGAGGTAGCCAGCAGCAAACCAACGGAGCCCGAGGTATAAACTTTGGCACCCAAAAGCAACAAGCACGCTGCCGAAAGCGAGCTGATGCAGCCTCGGCCAGTGCAGGCGGGCGTTGGCTATATAGAGCAAGACGCTGATACTATACAGGACAAAAGAGCCATGGAGGAGAAGTGCGTTAATATCCATCTACTGCTTTCTTCGAACAATGAGGCATTATTGGTTTATGGGGCAGGATTTTACTCTGCACCGTGGCAAAGGAGAACCTTCCACATAATCCATAACCCCTTAAAGTGAGGTTTAAAATGTTGTTTCAGGGAAGTTCAAGAGGGTATCCTATACCACCAACACGAAGACGGGGTCAAATCTTGCGCTCCAGCAAAATCCTACCACCATGAACCCACGTCACGACTGCCGCCAGCTTAAGGTCGGGTGGCCGAAGTCTCACAACGCGCGCCAAAAGAGGATTTATGCTGCTTTCTACCAAGAACAGATTCGGGCCCCAATATGCGGCCCTTGATGATGCGGCTTTTATGCCAATGTACCGGGCCGCCTGCTTTTGTGGCAAGGTTCGTTACGAGGTGAGCGCTGCGCCCGTGGATGCGAAACTCTGTCACTGCAGAGGATGTCAAAAACTGCATGGCGCTCCTATGCAATGGGCTGCCATTTTTCACAAACATCAGGTGCGCTTCACTGCGGGCTTGGAGCTGCTGCGTTTTTACCATAGCGAGCAAGACCTGCATGAGCGCATCTTGCCCTGCAAGGTCAGCTGTAACCAGTGTGGAACCCCGATCGCCGACGAAGGGCGCAGGATGTGGCTGGCCTTCCCTACCCTGTTTGATTTTGGCCCAGGTGGCAAGATACCGGATTCATTCAAACCAACCTGCCATCTTTTCTATGGCCAACGGGTTCTAGATGTCTGTGATAATCTGCCCAAGTGGTCCGGGCATAAGAATCAGTCTGCCCGGCTATGATCTGACTTGTGCAAGATAAGGGATAGGGGTCAGTACGGAAAAGTTTGCCGCCCGCCCACAGGTAGGCCAACTGGAAATTAGACCCATTCCGCTTCAGCATTGCAAGCACCTGTGAAAGGCTATCCAAATGAAGTTTTCAAATACCTACATCCAGCTAGGAGAGGCTTTTTACCAAAGGACACGCCCTACCCCGGTGGAAAACCCCCAGCTGCTGCTATGGAATTCTCGCCTCGCTGAACAACTTCTGCTTCCACCTGAGTTGACCAATGATCCCCGTGCCCTGGCGCAAATATTTTCAGGGAATCGCCTCCTGCCCGGCTCAGAACCCATTGCGGTGGCCTATGCCGGACACCAGTTCGGCCACTTTGTTCCGCAACTCGGCGACGGACGCGCGCATCTTCTTGGCGAGGTGATAGATCGCGACGGGCAAAGAAGAGATATCCAGCTCAAAGGTTCCGGCCGCACCGCGTTTTCGCGCGGCGGCGACGGGCGCTGCGCCATCGGCCCCGCGGTGCGTGAGTTTATCATGAGTGAGGCGATGCATGCGTTAGGGGTGCCAACCTCACGCTGTTTGGCCGTTGTTACCACCGGAGAGGCCGTTTATCGCGACACGCCATTGCCGGGGGCGGTGGTGACGCGGGTTGCAGCCAGCCATATCCGGGTTGGGACCTTTGAGTTCTTCGCGGCGCGCGGTGATTACCAGGCGGTCGAGGCGCTGTACCGCTATACGCTTGCGCGGCATTATCCCGAGTTGCTCCACCAGGGCGAGAATCAGACTATTGCGTTTATCGAGCAGGTGATCGATAGACAGATTAAATTAGTTGTTGAGTGGATGCGGGTTGGCTTTATTCACGGTGTTATGAATACTGACAATACCGCACTTTCTGGGGAAACTATCGACTATGGCCCCTGTGCGATGCTGGGGATTTATGACCCGCAAACGGTCTACAGCTCGATTGATCGGCTGGGGCGCTATGCTTTTGGCAACCAACCTGAAATCTTACACTGGAACATGGCTCGATTTGTTGAGTGTCTGTTGCCCCTTATCGATACCGATATAACCAAAGCAAAAGCTCAGCTCGCACCTGTTCTTGCCGCAGTGCCCGCGCGCTATGACCGCCAATATATGCAGATGATGGCACACAAGCTTGGCCTGATCTCTTACCAGCAGGAGGACCGGGATCTTATCGTTTCTGTGCTGGCGGGGCTCAAGGATAACCACTTGGATTACACCCTCACCTTCGATCTGCTGACCAAATCGCTGACGTCTAAGGATGTGACATCACAGCTGAAACATGAATTGGGCGAGTATTTTACCCGTTGGCAAACACGCGTAAGCGCCCAAAACGCAGAGGTGCAAGAGGTGCGGGAACTGATGCGCCGCCACAATCCGGTCGTGATTCCACGCAACCACCATATTGAAGAGGCGATTCAAGAGTGTGAACAGGATGGCACCACGACGCTGGCCGAAAAATTTCTGCAGGTTTTGCGCTCACCCTATGTGGAGTTAGCGCACACAGCCGAGTTTCAAGATCCGCCGCGTGACGGGGATAAGGGATATCTCACTTATTGCGGAACCTGAGATTGTGCTTGTCCCTTCACGCACCCCTGTGTTGCCGCGCACGCTCAAGGCTCTCGGCACATTGGCTTTAAGGTAGGCCAAACCTGGACCTGGCTCCTAGGGACTTTCCTTAGTTTAAAAGCAAAACAAAGCAATCCTTGTTAATTTTTCGGGCACCCGGATTCTGTGATAGATTTGCTACCCATGTAATATTATTGTAAAATAAGGATGTTTGGTTGATCGAGAATCGGTAAACCAGATGGAGGATGTTGCCGATCTACCTCCTTAAAAACAGATCAAGACACCTGCGGGCGGAGATTGTCCGTTAACGAGCAGCAACGTGGGACTGACCCGGAGGAGCATCGAAGGGGGATTGCGGTGGCTGCGTATTTAAATTTACCAGATGGGAAAAAGGACATCCATGGTGAAACCTTCTGAAGCACTTCAAAAGAATCGAGATGCAGTGAAGAAGGCTGCCATATCTCGGAATACGTGCAATGTACGAGTTTTTGGGTCGGCACTCTATGGAAGAGACAAAGAGGGGAGCGATCTTGATCTCCTTGTTGATACCTTACCGGGTACAACGTTATTTGACTTGGGTGGATTACAGGTTGACTTAGAAGAGATTCTTGGAGTTCCCGTTGATCTGCTGACACCCGGAGATCTGCCAATGAAATTCCGAGACAATGTTCTCCGGGAGGCGAGAGAAATATGAATGCCAAACAAAAACACCTGAACGTTGCTGATTACCTTGAGCATATTGAAGAAGCCACCAACCTCGCACTGTCTTACGTAAACGGAATGGACAGAAAAGCATTCCTTGAAGACAGGCGGACACAGCAGGCGGTCATTTACAATATTATGATCATCGGTGAAGCGGCTTCCCAAATTATCAATGAGCATCCTGAGTTCATCGAGTCTACCCCAGATATCCCCTGGCGGGAAATGCGCGGTATCCGTAACCGCATGGCTCATGGCTATTTCGAGTTGAATATGGATATCATTTGGGACACGGTAACGATGTATCTAGGTGGTCTTGGGCAGAAAATCAGCAAAATCAAGCCATTGGGGTAGAGGGTATGCATAAGGTTAAACGGCAAACCCACCGCAGTCAAAGCCAAAAGTTGTCAAACACCATTGGCTACTCAACTGTGAGGGAGTTCTCTCCCCAGAAGCGTGAGCAGAACTTCGGGGCCGATATACCAACACTCATCGAAAAAACCGAGGCTGGTCACTTCTAACCTATTTCAAGCACAGAATCCGGATACCTTTTTTCATAGTAATTCCCTGTGCAGTTTTAAGGTCTACGAAGGGTGACAATTACATGATAGGAATTGTCGCGTACCCCTTAGTGCTGCTCCCAAAACCAGCGGCAGAAATAAATGTGTTACCAACTACGTTAATTTCAGAAAGGATTTCAGCATTATCGACACCAAGCAGGCCCGTAGCAACGGAGCAGGCTTCAATTCGAACGTTGGCTAGTCCAGCTAATGTTGAGATCTGCGTTTTCAGCGCGGCATCAGCGGCATCATTAGTAATAAAAGTGACTGTCATACCCCGGAAGGCGACAACAAAATATGGTGTAACATCCTGTGCTTTGAGGCCATCATAGGTTTGTTGGATAACCTTGAGGTACAAGGGAAGTTTTGTCGCATCACTGAGATTAATATCGAACAGAATTTTCCCTTCTGTCAGACCATCGAGGGCTACACTGTCGTTTGGAACAGCAAAGGCTGAAGTTGTCAGGCAGGCAAAAGCCAAGCTGAAAGCAACAAGCAGAGTGATGATGTTGATACGGCTTTTCATGGTAACTCCTTTTGCGGGTGGCTGGCCCCAAAACAGGGATTGAGACCAAAAGATAAAACGTGCGCTCGCCTATAATTGCCATTATGCAATATATAGATATTGCAATTGCTGTCAATTATTTTCCGCTGCCATTCTTTTTGCTGCCAGGCAATTGGTAAAACATAGGGGGCAGATGTATCCCGACAGTTTAACAGGCAGGTCAACCGAAGTTGCCCCCTTATCCGTTGCACAGCACAAGCAGCCATATATACTTGGGTGGATAAGAAGAGCGCATGACCCTGTAACCACGCCTGCTCTTTACCGCTCGGGTTCCGTGGATTCTGGGAACAAGACTTTTTTCTAAAAAGGGGGATTTTATGCAGGATGCACTTCTCAACGCCATAGAAGAGTCAGATGTCAGCGTAGCCCAAACCGAGTTGGAGGGGAAAAACGACCTGGGAGTCGATGCGTGGGATATTCACCTCTCCATGTTTGAAACCGCACAATGGGTGATGAATCCACCTTTTATCAACCCACATCTGCCCAAAATGCACGCGATATGCCGCGAGTTCAAACCTCTGCTGGAAAAAGAGGATCTCCTCCCCCTCGTCAGACTGGAAGTGAGCGAGTACGCCCGCCGCCCCAAGCTGGAAAAGTTTGAGCGTTCCGACCCTCTCTTAGCGGCTGCATCTTTCGACGATATCGAAGCGGCTATCCGCAAAATGGACGCCAAAGAAGCAGCGCTGTTGCTGGAGTCTTTTCTCTCTGCTAAAGGGGCACCGGAACTTTCCCGCAGGCTGCTGCTGCTCGGTGGGGGGAGCTCCGAACTCAAGGGCTCGCTCGGCCACTCCATCTCCTGCACCGCCTTTCTCCTTCTTGAAATGATGGCCCGCCCTGACCGCGACCACTGGCCCACCCTCGCGGTGCTGGCGGACTACTTCTGTAAACTGAAGCTCGGACCGTACGCCGGTTCTTATGCAGCGGATCCGCCTGCCGCCGAGAAAACCATACAGAACCATATGGTGCGGGCAGTTAGCGGGACCGGCATCGTGAACCTCCACCATCAGATTACCATTTACGCGCTGGAACGGGTGCGCCATCTGTTCACGGCGGAGGAGTACAATGGCCTGGTTGACGCCTGGGTGCGTTTTATGGGGGACAAGGAGGAAGAACAACCGGCGCTGCACTTCACGGAAAGTGGACCGCTAGATAGCTACACCCAATTTTACCAGCTGTTTTCAAAGCTCGAAACCGGACCCGTTGTTTCCGCACTGGTGCCCATGCTGGGTGCCCCCGCAGCTCGCCGGCAAATGGGGCGGTTCCTGGTCAAAGGGGTGAGCGATTTGTACCAGGGCAAATACAATCCGCATCAGCTGACCGGCCTGGGGTCGACGCTGTGGGTTATCGATCAATTCCATACACAGCCATCCATCGCTGGCGGCGCGCTGTTTCAATTCGTCGACTATTTCTTTGGCGCCTTAAAAAAATAAAGGAAGCGTTCACTGTCATGTAATTTTGTTTTGAACGTAGAACCGCAACAGAAGGAAGAATAGAGGAATCCTTTAAACGGCAGGTCAAAACGGCGCGGACAGGGTACAGAACTATTCTCTAACTCCAGAGACCACCACTTGATATGATTGCACAACAAGGACACAAGAAGATGAATCTCGCTAAGGCCTGGCAGCACTTTATTGACACAGGGCAGTTACATCGTGATTTGCGCTTCAATTAACCTTGGCCCCCTCCCGTTCCCATATGCCCCATACGCCCACACCACCAGCACCCCATAAGCACGGCAGGTGCTCCAGAAATGGAGCACCTGCTCCACCTGCGAAACAACTGCTCATTCGATGTGACACTCCCCCGCCCGGTCCAGCACAGTTCAGCAACGCTATTGCTGCAGACAATATATCATTACTAAACAGCTACTTATAGCACTCTTCGCCCTTCACATTGCACGCGCGACGCTAAGCTGGTATACTATTTGCAAATAATCAAACAGGTATTAAGCAGCAGAGATGCGCAGGCATTGCTTGACTTTGCGCGTTCAATTCTATCCAAGAAGAGTCTCCATGGTTAGTGCATCATTATTTCTGTAAATTCATTCGGACCTGACAAAAAGACAGGCCACGGCGGACACCCTCGCCAACGGCAAGCCGATCCGCGCAATGCTCGCCATTGATATCCCGTTGGCCAGCGCCCCCCGCCATTACATTCAGAGTTCAGTATTGATACACCTTGTACCTGGCCTTTTAAAAAAGAAGAGCCCACTCCAACCGCCATCTGTCTAAACATCTTCAAGGAGGCAGCGCAGCTATGTGTCTGATTGTGTTTACTTTGGGCCAGAGCCGGCATTATCCGCTGGTGGTGGCTGCCAATCGAGACGAATTTTTCCAGCGCCCCGCCACTGCCATGGACTGGTGGCCCGAAGCCAGCCATCCGCTGGCCCTTGAGCCCATTCTGGCGGGGCGGGATTTACAGTCCGGCGGCACCTGGCTCGCCCTCAATGCCCAGGGCGTGGTCAGCGCGGTCACTAATGTGCGCGAGGGCAGCCCGGAAGACGGCCTTATCAGCCGCGGCGATTTGCCACTGCGGGGTTTGCACCCACAACCGCAGGCCTTACGGCGGCATCTGGCCAACAATGCCAGCCGCTACTCGGGGTTCAATCTGATCATCCTGGATGGCGGCGTACACAGCGGTGCTGAACCTGCGGGCTGGTACTTCAGCAACCGCGAAGCTCAACCCGGGCGCAACCTGCCTCGCGGCAGCTACGGCGTCAGTAATCACTTGCTGCAAACGCCCTGGCCCAAGCTGCTGCGCCTGCGCCAGCGAGTGGTGCGCACCGTGGCTGCGGCTGACGCAAACAGTAAGCTCTTGCATCACGCATTGATTAACCACCTGATGGATTCTGAGCCAGCCCCAGACCACCTGCTGCCCCACACCGGGGTGGGTCTGGACACCGAACGAATGCTGTCACCCGCGTTTATTGTGGGCGAACACTACGGCACCCGGATGACCACCGTGGTTACCGTGGCTGCCAGCGGCGAAATACGCGTGACCGAACAAACCTGGCAACCTGGTGGAGTGCGCTGTGATTATCGACAATTGTGCTGGCAGCGATAGCCTGTAAGCTTCTGACGTAAAGAACAATCTGATATAGAGAACAGCTTGCCTGCACTGTCACATATGCTACACCTTGCCCATTAAACAGCTACTTACGGCATACCACGCCCATCATATTGACGCGCTGCCCTAAGCAGGTACACTAATTGCGGCTAACTTAAATCAGTTATTAGCACCATATGCGCAGGCATTGTTGATACTGCGCGTTCAATTCTATCCAAGGAGAGTATCCATGAGAAAAGAAATTGATCAGAAATACCAACTATACATTAACGGTCAATGGGTCGATGCCAGCGACGGTGAAACCTTCAACGCCTATTGTCCAGCCACTGGCGAACTCTTGGCAACCTGTGCCAGCGCCACAAAAGAGGATGTCGACGCAGCAGTCAAGGCTGCCTGGGCCGCATTTCCAACCTGGAAAGATGTTAGTCCTCAAGATCGTGCCGGACATCTGTTAAAAATCGCCGATTTGATTGATCAACATGCAGAAAAGCTGGCCATGGTGGAAACCCTCGACAACGGCAAGCCGATCCGCGAAACAAGCGGCATTGATATCCCGTTGGCCAGCGACCATTTCCGTTATTTTGCCGCGGCGATCCGCACCGAAGAGGGCCAGGCAACAATGATCGACAAAGATACCATGAGCATTATTCTGCGCGAGCCAATTGGTGTGGTTGGCCAGATTATCCCGTGGAATTTCCCTTTATTGATGGCGGCATGGAAAATTGCTCCCGCCCTGGCCGCAGGTAATTGCATCGTTATCAAGCCGTCGTCAAGCACGTCCCTGAGTCTGCTGGAACTGGCGAAGCTCCTCAACCAAGTCTTACCTCCAGGTGTGGTTAATGTAATCACCGGTAAGGGATCAACTACGGGCAACTATATTCTGGAACATCCAGACTTGTCTAAACTGGCCTTCACCGGCTCCACTGGTGTGGGCTATACCGTCGCCGATGCTGCGGCAAAAAAACTCATTCCGGCCACACTGGAACTCGGCGGCAAATCAGCCAATATCTATTTTGAGGATTGCCAGTGGGATAAAGCCATCGAAGGTACCCAGATCGGGATTCTGTTCAATCAGGGGCAGGTCTGTTGCGCCGGGTCGCGGGTCTTCGTGCAAGAATCAATTTACGCTAAGTTTGTCGCCGACATGGCCATAGCCTTTGAGAAGGTCAAGGTCGGCCTCCCTTGGAAAAAAGGGACCATGATGGGCTGTCAGGTCGACGAAAATCAGCTCAACAAAATCCTCGCCTATGTTGAACTCGGTCAGCAGGAGGGGGCAAGACTGGTCACCGGCGGCAAGCGTCTCACCAGCGGTGAATTGGGCTCGGGCTCGTTCATGGCGCCGACCCTGTTTGCCGATGTCGACAACAGCATGCGCATTGCGCAAGAAGAGATCTTTGGTCCGGTGGTCTGTGTCATCAAATTCAAGGATGAGCAGGAAGTGATTGCCATGGCCAATGATAGTGAATTTGGCCTTGCTGGCGGCGTGTGGACCCGGGATATCAATCGTGCGTTACGCGTGGCCCGTGGTGTTGAAACTGGACGCATGTGGGTCAACACCTACAACCAACTTCCGGCCCATGCACCTTTTGGGGGCTACAAAAAATCGGGCATCGGGCGCGAGACGCACAAAATGATGCTGGAGCATTATACCCAGACAAAAAATATTTTTATCAGCATGAGTGAAAACAAAGCTGGCCTGTATTAAGGCTGACAGCAACCAGCTCACGGCCTGAAGCCTGCTCGGATCAGGCCGTGAGGTTTTCACACCAAGTGGTGCCGTTGTGCGGCATCCACAACAGCAATCAAGGAGAAAAAAATGGCATTAGCAGAAAAAACTTATGGATTTTTCATCCCGACCGTTTCTCTGATGGGGGTCGGTTCTTCCAAAGAAGCTGGCGCGCAAGCAAAATCACTGGGCGCATCCAAAGTGCTCATCGTCACGGATGCCGGAATTTCAGCTTTGGGCATTGCCGATACGATCAAGGGCTATGTGGAAGCAGCAGGCCTGAGCGCGGTTATCTTTGATGGTGCAGAGCCAAACCCCACGGATGAAAACGTAGAGGATGGTATTAAAGCGTACACCAGCAATAACTGCGACGCCATCATCACCTTAGGTGGTGGTAG
>CAYUJC010000081.1:0-11116 GCA_964444945.1 uncultured Desulfuromonas sp. | reverse complement strand
GGGCGGCGATGCCCGAGGCGCAGGTGGCGGCGCCCTTGGTGCCGCGGGGGATTGCCCTTTTGACCGACGAGGTTGAACATATCGAACCGAAAATGGAAGATATTGTCATTAAGGTGGTCGATGAATTCGACAATCAGCTTCCAGACCATCTCAAATTGATTGACGGTACTCCATACCGGCTGGTCAGTGATAGTGGAGAGGTGCGCTACGGGACTGTCGTGAACGGAGAAATTCGAGAACCTCAGGTTATGTTTAAGGAATCGTTCAAATTGGCTTTTGGCACCGAAGCTGAAATGGAAGGTAAGGCATAATAATGGGCTACAACAAACTCTATGGTCGCAAGGGCGAAGTGACTTTTAGCCGTGCCGATATTAATGCAACCCAGCAAGAGGGCGGACGGGGAATTGAAGTTAAACTGGAGGGGGCCAAAATTATTATTCTCCACCCCTCTCTGTGTACCCCGACGGTTCACCCAACGGAAATCTCGCCTGAGAGTCCCCTTTCTATTTTTATCCTTACCGACTTTGATTTTTACAATGTTTTTCTCAATGATCCAGAACGACGGCGACAAGAAGCTGGACCCCGAATCAAAGAACTGATCAATTATTTTCTTAAAATTGAACCTTGGGAGGCAATACGCGACCACAACAAAGACCTGCGCCAAGGTGTCGAGCCTCTGTTTGCTGACAATGTCACCGCAAACTGTAATATTGAGTGTACTTATCTTGGGCATCTGGGGGCTGGCGGCTGGAAAATATGGGACAAGAATCAGCATCTCTTCGCTGGTATCCGCGCCAGCGCTCGCGATCACTATCTTCAAAAGGAGATCATCCACGGATTTCAGGTCGACATCATCGGCGGACTATCTTTGGACAAAGGACTCTACAATGCCTCTTGGGTCATATATGACCCAAACAGAGAAAGTCTGGAACGTGATTTCCTTGAGGTGCAGGATCGGGAAACTACAGCGTTTCTTCAGCAAACAGGACGATTTGTTTATCCATATACGCTAGTCAAGGGGCAGAAAGACCTTGATTTTAGTAGCTTTGACGAGCGCCCGATACAGAGCCATCACCCCATCTACTTGTCGGACGAGCCGCAGCTCAACCTCGGGCACCTGACCGATGTACATGTCTCCTCACGCCAGCACGCTTTTCAAAAAAGCGGCGCGCAGATGTTGCAAAATGTCGCAGAGACGACCAGTCCAAAACTTGGTCAGCAAGTCAATGTTAGCTTCCATACACTCAAAGATTTGATGGACCAGTTCGGGAATAAACATAGCATCGATATGCTTGTTTTTACTGGTGATCTCATCGACTATACTCGCAACTATGATCCGGCCGCCCGGTCAATCAGCAAAACCGGCGAGATATGGGAAGAGATGCTGGTCGATCACTATAAAGACCCGCAAAAGTACCCCGTTGGTATCGACAACCTCATCATATACAGCCTGTTTATGTACTGGTACGATGTCTACCAAAAGCCGATTCTGTTGGTTTCTGGTAACCATGAGGCCTACACTTTGCCCTACGGAATTTCGCCACGGGTGAAAAGAATGAAAGCCGCCGTTGATAATGCGAAAAATATATTCATCGATAAATCAGTCAACCAGTTGATCGACGAAAGCGTCGAGGAGCGCACCAAGGAATGGGCCGACCGCAAGGAAACCGAAGGCAAGACCAACACCACACGCGCCGATGAAGGAATTCCAGTCGATCACAACCTGACCATCTCCGAGGCGATTTTACTCTACGGTCCTGACTACAATCGGGTGACCATGACGGGCAGCGGCAAAGGAGCTTACAAGAATTTCAAGCCCATCAATCTAGATTGGTTTTACACTGTATTTACCCCCTTTAGCGACTTTGTGCTTAACTACAAGAACCAGTGTTTCATCGGTCTGGGTTGGGGGGATGATGAAAAGTTCACGGGACCAGGACATGACGGCCATGTAGAAAGCCCCTTTTACGGGGGCCATCTGCCGCGAGCGCCGGTAAGCATCAGCGTCTGGCAAAAGTCTTTGGTAAGAAAAGCCTTAGAGCGTAAGCCTGGCTGCGTCGTGCTGCTGTCGCACTTCACCCTGGCCAATTACGGGAGTAAAAAACCGCTGGGAGAGGCCGGCGAGATCAACTGTAACGATCTTCTCGGTCAGTGGAGCGATGCCGATCACGGCACCTTTGAGCAAAACCGCAGTGAACTCTACCAGCACATTAATGATGACCTGATTCAGTTGACTCTTTCCGGCCATTCTCACCGTAGCGGACTGTACCAGCCTGAGTCGTTCAAGGAGTCCCTTGGCCGCAAAACCATGACCGTCAGAGCTCGTGCTCCGCAACCGCCGCAAAAGGATGATTCCGTGCGTCCCTATCAGGGTGTAAACCCCGCGAAGGCCAAGCTCATCGTCTCCGCCTCTGGCGGGCCCATCCCCAAACAGAACTACGCTGGAGAACTATTCAATTGGGGACTGGAACGACCCTCGGGCACTTTGGTGCAGTTTAATGGGACCAACGCTCAATTCAGTTTGATCGAAAGTAAGACTGCACAAGCCAAACCCCGCTTCGCCGTGGCTTGGGACTATGCGGATATTTTCGGCACGGAAAAGCATGGGAATGGAGTGTTTACAAGATTTGATAGTGGTGCTGACGGCATGAGTTTCACCATTGAAATTAATCCGGCGTTAAGACTGCCAGAAGTTAATATTATCGATGGTATTGAGCTGTATCACTATACCGGCGTAACGCCCAAGAAGTTGCCGATGACCGTAAGTTATGTAGGACAACATCGGTATAAGGCGGTTTTGGGCGATTCTACGAAACAAGGGGAACAAATAAAGCTCAAACGCTACATTGAAGATACCATGCCTCTATCAGCGGTACCTCTTTTCCTCTGTCTCCGCTTCAATAAAAACCTCAGCAATCAACCCGGATTCAAACAATATAATTTCGCCAGTCCCTGGAATCTTCAGGTAGAGCTGATAAAAAAAGCGCAAGTGATCCGACAGGAGTTTGAAAGAGTGATTGAAATTGCTTCTGTTTATGGCCAAGGTGACTCGCCCACGTATTCAACCGCGTATTTATACAAAGAGATGGAAAAACAGATGAAACAGGCCCGTGGAGATGTGATTCGGCGGCATCCAAAACATGGAGAAGTGCCCGATTTCGAATGGCGCGTAATAAATTTCAATGGAGAATTTGCTTTCTCCGCACCTGAGCAAACGGCATGAAAAATATCCTCTGTTTTGTAATTATTTCAATCCTTGTCTTTCTAGGAGCATGTAATTCGATGAATCAAAAGAGACAGCCTCTGGACAGCCATTGGCAAGAGCTTTTCCAAAATTCCTCGCAACTTTCAGATGTAAGCCGTGGTAAACCACTCTCTTTAAATAAAGTAAAAATTCAGGATTATGACATCGGTGGGGTTCAGTTTTTAAATGCTACCTTTGATGACACCGAATGGAATGCCGTCATGGGCAAGAAAAGCCAATTTGCCAACGTGACTTTCAAAAATAGCGATCTGATCGATGTAGATTTTTCCTTTTCCACGTTAACCGACGTTACATTCGAGAACGTGACTTTTACCAGCGCCCGATTTCACCATAGCACTTTCGTCAATGTCCGTTTTCATGATTGTAAGTTTCTGGATCTCCAGAAGGATTACTTCAGGAGTTTTAGCGGACTCAAGGCGCAGGGGGTGAAAATAGTTAATTCTAAAATGCAAAATATTACTTTGTTTGAATCTCAAGGAGAATTTCACATTGAAGATAGCCAGTTGGAGGACGTTAGTTTCGCAGGTTTGAAGTTTCCGTCATCTGTAGATATCAAGAGAAGTCAGTTAGGTGGTGTCAATTTCGACAGTTCCAATCTCACCAAATTCACCGCCATCGACTCCCAGCTTAAAAAGACCACAGTTCAGGATTGCAATATTGGCAAGGTCGTTCTTACCAACAGCACATTGGATATATATTTTTCTCAGTCTGTCATAGATGAAGTGCGCGTTTTAGAAACACAAAACGAACTGCTTGGTTTTCTCGGCGCAAACATAAATGATGGCAGTATTAGTTTCTGCAAAGAAGGAGGCCTGATCGGCCTGACCGGGATGAAGTTTAAAACGTTCAAAATCAACAATTGCAACGACGTTGATCTCAAGGCGCCAGAGATTGTGGGTGAAAGTTTTACGATATTGAACTGTAGACTCAAGGAAGCTAAGTTCTATGACATGGCCATTGAGTCCTTTATTCTTAACAACGTCGAATTCGCTGGGGCAACTGATTTCGATGGAGCCCAAGCTAAGACGTCCGAAGTCCGCAACATCAAAAAAGGCCCCGGTGCCATCGTCACCGCCCAAGGTTCGAACATCAGATTTTATTGAGTAAAGGTGTGAATATCTACTTCGTTGAGGCTGTTCGAGATTTACCTATCAGCCCAATTGCGCCGTGCTGCTATCGCACTTGGGGGAACTTATTCCAGAAATGCAGAATCGTGCCGGGAGGCACTTTGCCAATCTCCGCCCAGCGACCGTAGCGCAACTTCAAACGGCACAGCTTAAGAACCTGTATCAGATTGAACTGAAAAATCTCACCGGCGTCGAGCCTGGCAGCATGTACGACTGTTTCTGGTCCGGCAAAAATACAGAACCCCAGCCTGTCGATCTCAACGACAGCTATCTGGACAGTCAGGATCGCCTGACGCGAAAATACGTCTTTCAAAACTTTTACAAATATAAAAATGATGGCAACGGCGCACCGCAGGACGCACTGACATACGCCTTCAAGGTCGGGGACAACGGGGTTATTTTCGAAGAGGACCCTGAAACCCCGATTATAAACCGGCATCCGATCTATCTGCCGCCAGCCGGGAAAGAAAAACTGAACCTCGGCCACCTTTCCGATATCCATGTGTCGTCAAAGCAACAGGCCTACAAAGGTCGTAAGGCCACCGTCATTCCCGGGGTCGATGAGGCTATCTCGCCGTCCATTGGAGACAAAGTCAATAACAACGGCGACAACTTTTTTGACCTGCTGCAACAGTTCTTGCTCCATTGGCCGATTATGTCATTACGTATGGAGACCAGTGCTTGATAGGCCTTGAATGGGGAGACGATGAAGCTTTAATTAATTCGAAACTCCGTCGTGGTGGCACCTTGCCGCGTGCCACGCAAGGCTTGAACCCCTCACAGCGCGATTTTCGCAGAAGTAATTTTTAAAAAAAGTAGAGTACACTTTAAAGTAATGGCTAGTTTTCGGTAGTAGACAGCTCTGCAGAGTCCGTTGCGAATCTCCATGCATATATTTCATCCATAAAGTTTCCTGCCATATCCGCTACTTTTATCTGCGCAGTATAGATCTTTCTGCCGCCTAGACCATCGGTTGGCATTAGGGTAGCGATAGTATAGTTTTCATTGAAAGTGACGGTGACCGGTCTGTCATCAATAATGCCAAACTCGAAGGGCATAATCGCTTCGTCAAATTCTACTTCCAGCACTGAATCCGTAGGCACATTGATTGCGCCACTCTGCGGATAAACTGACAGTGCTTGCGGAGCAACCAGATCAGCTTGAGTTCCGGTTGTGAATTCCCACTCCTCCGGTGCTCCTAGAGCGTTCCCGGCCAAATCCTCGATGGTTTCTGCCACGGAGACGGTATAGACGGTGTTGGGCATAAGGTTGGCTGCTGGCTTGAACAGGGCTGTCGTGCCAACATACTCGACGGTTCCATCCACCAGGGCTGTCCCGTTGAGGGTCAAAGTCTGCGTGTTGAGCGTGGAAAGATCAATCGGCTCACTGAACGTGACCGCAATAACAGTGTTAAGTGCGACTGAGTTTGCGTCTATAGCCGGAAATCGGCTCGAGATCTCGGGGGGCGTTGTGTCAGCATTGCCGGTGGTGAATTCCCAACTGTATTCTTTTTCCATCGCAATGCCCGCTAAATCCTCAATAGCAGTGGTGACCGTGGCTTTATAATTTTCTTCGGGAACAAGGTCGGCGTCGGGGTGAAAGGTTGCGGTTCTGCTAGCTGCATCGTATGCAACTGCACCGTCGACAGGAATCCCGTCCGCATCGTCCAAGAGGATGGAATTTAATGTGATCGTGGCGGGGTTGATGGGCTCATTAAACGTGACTGTGATGGCGCTGTTTATTCCGGCCGTGCCGTTAATCTCCGGAATTGTGGAGAGGACGTATGGGGCTGTGTCATCAGGAACCTCTACTGATGGTGGAACAACGATGTCAGCCGCAGCGTGATCGCTGCCACCGCCACTTCCGCCACCACATGCGCATAAAGCAAAAACAGTGAAAACAGCCGCCATCAAAACCATTAAACGTTTCATGTTAACCTCCTTGAGAGAACGTAATGTATCTGGAGTGTTTGGAAGAAAAAAGCCACTCGGTGAATTCAAGTTCAAAATGAATTATCTGTGTAAAGGGTAGAGCTTGACAGGACTTTTGTTATTCTGAAAAGTACGAACAAGTCAGAGCCAGGAAGGAGTCTGCCAAAACCTTCCACCATTCTAGCGAAAAAATGCGCTATTGCATCACTCATCTACAGTTTTTTTTCATTATTCGTGAAATTGCTCGATGTTTGGGATAACATTAAGAGAACCTTTTTGTTGAATTCCAGAAGTTCTGAGGGACAGTATAGTTTTGCACTTATGTTATTGGTGATTTTTGGTCATCTGGGGTTCTCTGCTCTGTATGGGTATATGCGAGTGCCAGGGCCGCGTAAATTCGGGCTGCTGCTTCAACCTCGGCAAGGCTGGTTTGCTCCTCTGCGGTATGGGCTGTTTCCAGGGATCCAGGGCCAAGGATCAGAGGCTTGCTTCCGGCCTGATAAAACAGGTTGCCATCGGAATGAGATCGAAACGGCACAAACTCAAGGGGCAAATTCAGGCGTGGGAAAATCTCTTCCAGGGCCTCCATCAAGCAATTGTTCAAGGATAATTCGTAGCCCCCCGATTCAAAATCGAAGCTGACCTCCAAAGAGAGTCCTTTGATTGTTTCGCGCGCCGTTTCCAGAGCTTTTTCCAGTTCAGCCCGAACCAGCGCTGGCTCAATGTCCGGAGATAAGTGCAGGTCGATCCAGGTATCACAGCGATCGGGAACGACGAAGCCAGCGCGGGAGGAGCTCATTTCGCGGATGGAATAGACCAGTTTGGACGGTTGCGGGGTGAACAGTGGCGCTTGTTGAAGTTGCAGCAAAACGCGTAACATTGATTCAATCGCGTTGTGCCCCAGTTCCGGCAATGAGGAATGGATACGTCGCCCCTGAGTGACCAGCGCCAGTTCTATATAGCCATAATGGCTGAATGCCGGGCGCAGTGAGGTTGGTTCACCGATGATGGCCCAGTCCGGGCACTGTTCTTCCAGAAATCGTGCACTTCCATCGCCGTTTTCCTCTTCACCTACCACTAGCAATAAGCCGAGTGCTGGGCGTTGTTCCTCGGGGAGTGTCGCCAGCGCCAGCCAGGCCTCGACCATCGCGGCGCAACCACCTTTCATGTCGGCACTGCCAAGGCCACGAACCACACCCCACTCTTCAACCGCGGCATATTCATCAATATCCCAGGCGGCAACCGTGTCGACGTGGCCGACGAGGTAGAGTGAAGGTTCCCCTTTGCCCATGGTGGTGATCAGGTTGTAGCGCTCATCCTCAACGATTTGGCGGCGCACCGGGATGCCGCTTGCGCTGAGGCGCTCTTCAAGGTAAAGCTGAATATCTTCCTCTTTGCCGGAAGGGGAATAAATATCGATCATTTCCATCAGGGTTTGACGTAACCGGAGCGGATTGATCGCTTTCCAGACTTGCTCAAGGAGGGAGTGCATATCAGTCCTTCCTGCGTTTCTGTTGTTCGCGGGAAAGATTGAGAGTCATGTAGACGTGCTTTTGAGTATGGCCAAAGCCCTGTTTTTTAAAAAAACGGATTCCACCCTTGTTGTCCGCGTCGGTATCGATAACGATCATGCGCACCCCCTGTGCCAGCATGCGCTGCTTGATTTTTTCGAACAGTTTTTCGCCAGCCCCACATTTCTGGATCCCTGGCCGGACCCCGATCCAGACCAGATAGCCATATTTCCAGGCAGAATGGGTTTTTTCAACGGTTGTTCCGAGGGCGAAACCAACAATTTTCCCCGCAAGTTCTGCGACCACACACAACTCGTTGTCAGAATTATACAGGGTTGTGATTTCATACTCATCCCAAGTTCGGTACATGCTGGGGGAAAACTCGGAGGTGAAGAGATCTTCCCCAAGGTGGAAAACAGCCGCCAAGTCGTCAATAGTCATGGAGCGAATTTCAAGTTGTTCAGTGTTTATTTGTTGAGCCATAGTATCCTCTGCCTGAAAGTAGTGTTCGTACACAGCCGTTGAGGCAAAAATAGATTTTCCTACGCGGGTTTAAGGGTATAAAAATCTTATCATCAGCCGCGCCATTTTGTCGCTAAAACTAAATTTAAATACCGTTTTCATGCTACAATCCCTTGCAAACGTTTCATGGTTTTTACTTTTAGCCAAGGATAAGAGGATATAATAATGTATAGCCAAAACAGAACCCAGAACGGAACCCCAAACGGAACTTATACTGATAGCACAGCGCTAGCGATAACCAACACCTTTTTCAGAAAAGTCTACCTGTGGATGACGGCGGGGCTGGCTCTTACTGCTCTGGCTTCTTTCCTGATGCTTTCCAGCGCTTCAGCCCAGCAATTGATTTTTGGGAACCGGATGATCTTTTACGGACTGATCATTGCTGAACTGGGGTTGGTTATTGCCATGTCGGCTGCGATCAACCGGATCAGTGCCTCAACCGCCACGCTGATGTTTCTTGGCTACTCGGCTCTTAACGGGGTCACGTTTGCAGCCATTTTTATGATTTATACCAACAGTTCGATTGCCAGTGCCTTTCTGGTGACCGCAGGTACCTTTGGCGCGATGAGTGTCTATGGTTATGCGACCAAACGTGATCTGACCGGCTGGGGCAGCTTTCTATTTATGGGTCTGGTGGGAATCATCATTGCGTCTGTGGTGAATATTTTTCTCCAGAGTGAAATGATTTATTGGGTGACCAGTTATATTGGGGTTTTCGTTTTCGTTGGTTTAACCGCCTACGACACCCAGAAAATTAAACAGATCGGGCAGGCTGGATTTGCCAACGAACAGGATCGACATAAAGCGGCGATTCTCGGGGCGCTCAGACTTTATCTCGATTTTATCAATCTGTTTCTAATGTTGCTGCGAATAATGGGGAACAGGCGTTAAGCCAAAACAGGACAAGCCGATGAACGTGGCGTCAGGTCTTCATAAGTTTATGTATAGCGGAGGTAATATGTGCTGACCAGATTGCAACTTATGCAGGCACATGCTTTGGTGGCAGCTTTTATTATTCTCGCTGCGGTAATGTTTATGACCACGGGGGCTTTTTACGCATGGGGTGTAAAGGGCACGCACATAAATGAGGTTTATGAGGTTCAGCTAAAAGAACCAATGCAGCATGATTTAAGCAAACTTACTGCGTTAGCTGAGTTGTAACTAACGAGGTTACGTTTAAACAAACCATCAGGCGTACCTAAATTAAATGCTCTGGGCAGTTGCTTTATAATGGAATGGACAGGCTCATCTAAAGACTTGATTCTAGAACCAACCGAGAACGAGTTTATTGCAAATTTGATTATTAAGAAAACCAGTTGGTACAAAAATTTTGTTCAGCTGCATAAAGCCAAAGGTAGCGTAGCTTTTAAGATTTATTCTGTTATCTTTGCTTTAGCTATTGGGTTTTTGCTTGTTACTGGCTTGTGAAGTTCTTATCGATTCAGTAGTCAATATTACAAGGAGGGATATTCTTATGAACAGAGTACCGGAAGAGGCCTTGGTGCTTGTGCCTGGCGGCACGCTGATTACAAAAACACCTGAAGAGGGGCGCGCCTTGGCTATGACCATAGCTCGGCATACAATTCACAATATACAACCGGATATGGATATCCTAAAAGCTGGCCGCCCAGGGTATTCGGCCAATCCAGATAGCCTAACGGCGGCTGCGCAAGTTGTCGCTATCGAATTCCAAACTATCGCAGCCGCGAATGATTACTGGAAGAATTGCTAGGCTTTTTTTAAGAGACACAAAGGATAGAAAATTTATCGTCAAAACCATATAACCCGGCCATTTCGAATTGCTTTTGTATTTAATCGAGAATGGCCGGGTAAATTTTCACACCTTTCCTACCGGTGCTAAATACACCGTAAACTCATCTTTACCATCTACGCCCAGGAGTTGATCCATCCCATTCTGGTTATAGGCTGCAATGGCGCAGGTGCCACAACCAATCGCCTGGCAGGCGAGATACAGGTTTTGGCAGATATGCCCGGCATCGAGGAGAATAACCCGGTGCGCCGATTCGAGGTAGCGCCATTCACTCCGATATGGAATTGCCGCCCACACAACCACAACTGGTGCTGAGGCTATAAACCGCTGCCCCAAGGTGGCTTGGATCAATTTATCGGCCAGATTATCTTCGAGTCTTTCCAGAACCAGAGCGTGTTCCAGCGGGAGATAGCGATAAATGCCGGAATCAAGTCCATTTATTCTGTTGATAAGAAGATATGTCTCGAACGGATGTCGACAACCGGCAGACGGAACGGTTCTCAGGGCGGTTCCAGGACCAAGCTCTTCCTTAACTCCTTGTGTAGCCCACAGCAGATAAGACAATTCCTCAAGTGTGATTGGCTCCGGCAGAAAACGGCGCTCGCTCTTCCGCCCTGCAATTGCATCCACAAGATCGGTTCCTCGAAATTGACCCCAGCTATCCTTCCCAGGTAGGGGGATAGTTTTTTGCTCTGCTTTAACTGGTTTTTGTAGTGGTGGGGCAGGTAACCCCTGGTGCTGATCAGATAGATAGAAGTTTGTTTTCAGGCGTAGTGAGTCTTTCAGAAACTCTCTGTGGGCATTGATAAGGTCTGAATTCATGACAGTATCCCCCTTGCTATTATGCGAGTTGTAGTGGTCAACTATTTTCGGACACGAAGTTAGGGGTTTTTTCTGCTACAGCAGGAGCAAGCCCATTATTTCAATCTCGTTTCCACGCTCCCGCGTGGGAATGCATAGGTAGCGGATTATCCCCTCTATTGCAATAT
>CAYUJC010000080.1:0-11571 GCA_964444945.1 uncultured Desulfuromonas sp. | reverse complement strand
AAAGAGGATAGTTCAATGGCAGACCAATCCATAAACCCGCAACAACGGTTTCCCCTGGAAAAGGAGCAAACGCCCATGACGCCCCAATCTTTGCCTCGCCGTGGCAACCGCCTGACCCATGTGGACAATGGCGCCGTCTACACCCGCAGCAGTGATGAACTACCCCTGCGCCTGAGTCAGATATACGCCGGCCTGCTGCGCGCGATTGAAACATACCAGCCCGATGCGATGGCGATTGAAAAGGTCTTTGTCGCTAAAAACGCCGGCTCGGCCCTTAAACTCGGCCAGGCGCGGGGGACCGCCATAGTGGCCGGCGTCAACACCGGACTGCCGGTATTTGAATACAGCGCCCTGCAGGTCAAAAGTGCAGTTGTAGGATATGGCAAGGCGGGCAAAACCCAGGTTCAGCAAATGGTAAAGGCGCTCTTAAAGCTTCCAGAGATTGCCCAGGAAGATGCCTCGGATGCCCTTGCCATCGCCATCTGCCATGCCCACAGCCATGCACTCAGGCGACGCATTGACCTCAGCGGTGGCGCCGCCATCAAACCCAGATAAGTCAGCTCGCATGCTTCCCCCCCACAGGAGTTTAAGTTATGATCGCCTTGTTAACCGGTACGATGCGCCACAAAAGCCCGGAACATGTCATCATCGAAACCAACGGAGTGGGTTACAGCGTCGACATACCGCTATCAAGCTACTACAGTCTGCCGGAGGAAGGGCAGGCCACACTATATATCCACACCCACGTGCGTGAAGATATCCTCCGCCTGTACGGATTTCTCACCCTGGCGGAAAAGGAAACCTTCATCCTCTTAATTGGAATCAGCGGCATCGGCCCCAAAGCGGCGCTTAACATCTTATCCCACATGAGCTGTGCCGATCTGCACCAGGCTTTATTATGCGAAGATGCCGCGCGCCTGACCGCCTTGCCTGGAATCGGAAAAAAAACAGCGGATCGCCTGATTCTGGAGCTGCGCGAAAAAGTACGTAAACTCGCCACCGCAAAAAACATGCAGAACCAGGAATCTGAGGTGTACACCCCCGCCCCAAGCGACTCCAGCGCTGACGCTCTGTCTGCCCTGATCAGCTTGGGATACAAAGAGAAACAGGCACGTGGGGTGTTGGAGAAAATGAAAATTGAGCCCCAGACCTCAACCCAGGAGATCCTCAAACAGGCGCTGCAGTATCTCACCCGTTAGTACATTCGACTCCCCCAGGACATGATTATGAGCGAACGCCTTATTGACGCCGCAGACTTTGGCGATGATGAACATTTCGAAAACCCGCTGCGCCCACGCACCCTGGCAGAATATATAGGCCAGCAGCAGGTCAAGCAGAATCTCGAGGTGTTTATTCAGGCAGCGCGCAAACGCGCCGAAGCCCTTGACCATGTGCTATTTTACGGCCCCCCCGGGCTGGGCAAGACCACTTTGGCCAACATCATTGCCAGCGAAATGGGGGTCAATATTAAAAGCACCTCTGGCCCGGTTATTGAAAAAGCTGGAGACCTGGCGGCCATTCTGACCAACCTCGAAGAGGGCGACATCCTGTTTATTGATGAGATCCACCGCATGTCTGCGGTGGTAGAAGAGATCCTCTATCCGGCAATGGAGGATTACCAGATCGACATCATGATCGGACAGGGGCCGTCTGCGCGTACCATAAAACTCGACCTGCCCCGCTTTACCCTGGTTGGCGCTACCACCAGAGCCGGACTCCTCTCCTCACCATTGCGTGATCGCTTCGGGGTTATCAGCCGTCTACAATTCTATACCGACGCTGAACTGGCGATAATTGTGCGCCGCAGCGCCGGAATCCTGCAGATTCCCATCAGCGCCGACGGAGGGATGGAGATCGCCAGGCGCAGTCGCGGGACCCCCCGCATCGCCAATCGGTTGCTGCGCCGGGTGCGCGATTTTGTCCAGATAGAAGGAGATGGTACCGTTTCGCGCACTTCTGCGGACAGGGCCTTACTACGCCTCGAAGTCGATCAGCTCGGCTTTGACCATATGGATACTATCTTGTTAAAAGCTATTATCGACAAGTTTGGTGGAGGACCTGTTGGCCTCGACACCTTGGCGGCGGCAATCGGAGAAGAGAAGGACACCATTGAAGAGATTATTGAACCGTTTCTGCTCCAACAGGGATATTTGAGCCGCACTCCACGCGGACGCATCGCTACGGAACTGGCATACACCCATTTCAAACGCCACAAGAAACCCTCCGCAAACGACCTATTTCAACTATGAATGCTGACACCATTGCATCTGCGGAACAACTCCGCTTCCAAGCGCGCGGCATAATCACCCAGGGGCGCTATCCTTTCCGCAAAATCACTACAGATTCATCGCTGTTGACTGCGGCCGGATACGTCACTCCAGATCTTGTGTTCTGGATCAATCGAGACAGCTGCATTGCCGGCGGGTGCGTATTTTTCTGCCCGGAACCAGAGCAGTTACCCGTACTGCTCCAACAGGCGCAGGCGTGCGCTGAAGCGCTGGCGCTGAATCAATTTGCCACTTGGGATGCCAACCAGATAACTATATGGCAGGCTGACACCTTGAAAAAACGCTTTGAGCTGCAGCCCCATTCAGATATTGACGGGCTAACTGAACTCCTGGATCAGTTTAAGCTTCTGGCTGTAATTGAAGCCAAGAGCAACAACGAACTCACCAGTTGGCACCTCAGCAACCTGTGCCTCCAGAGTGTAACCCAGGGGACGCTAAGCCTGAGCGCATATCTACGCCGCAAAAACTTAAGTGATGGAGAAAGTGCCGTACAACAGGCTCACAGCAAACTGATGCTCTGTGTGGCGCGCATCCTTACCGCGCTCCATGCCGGCACCCTCCCCTCCCAGACCAAGCCCGAAATTCTGGATAGCACCCTAAAACATCTTACAGATCTACATTCAGGCGCAACAGTTGAAGCTCCTGAAGTGGAGCTGGACAAAAAAAGCAGCATCCTGTTGCACAACCTGCTGCGCCGCTTGGATCAAATTGATCTATTTCAGGAAAACCGCACCCGTGCCTGTGCCATGCTCAATCAGATACTGAGCAGCACCTCTCACCCAAGCTGTAAACAACAAAAGAGCTTTGAGTTGCCCCCGGCCGGGATTTGCGTGTATACGCCGGAAGTGGAGCCCGCTACGCTCAAAATCGAAGTTGATACTGGCGCAAGGTTGTTATTCAAAAATCTGGCGCGCAAACTGTGTAAGACAGACACCAGTATTACAACCCAATTTGAGCAGGTCTTTTCGCTCCCTGCACCACTGCCCGCTACCCATTGCAACGCCTGCTTTTTTTCCAGCGTAAAACCGGATACCGCCGAAGTTGAGATCCTTAATGCCCACATGCGCACCGCATGGCCGGGGCGGCGCATCAATCTGACAAAATCCTCCCCCATGGGTCTCTGGCAATTTGCCTACGTGCTGGGCGTTCTTGCTGAAGGTGCAAGCCTCTACGCCTGCCTGGCGCCGGAGCTGTTTCAGGCTGTGGGGTGCGACAAGGTTCTGACCCTGATTCATTCCTGCATGACTCTTAGCGGCGCAGGATACCGCCCTGAAACCGGCAGGGTCGAACTTCTTCTGTACAAATCCAGTCCGCCGCGAGATGAGGCCACTACCTTCTGTACGGAGGATCGATCCAGCATTAAATGGCATGCGTTTGAGGATCCAATTGCGCCATTCTATGCTGCACTACACCTTGATACCGCCCAAAACTTAAGCGCCCCCACACCACGCATCAACGGCAACAAACAGCAGAACCTCCGCCAGCAATTGGGCCACGAGCTCGACTCTCAAGGAATGCCGCAATTCCCCACTACATATATTTTCAATATCCCGGCAGAGAAACTGAAAAAATATCACCTCGATAAAGGCCCGTGGCACATATGTCAAACCTTTATGGGCCTCTATTCACTGTGTGACAAAGAACAAAACCCGATATGTGAAGCGCGGGCTTCCCATGCATACGCTCTGGTACTAGCCTCGTATCTGGACGAGACCATCCTTCTTCCGGCTAATGAAGGGCAGTGCAAAAAAGTTCTCCTCCAGTATCTGCGTGATTTAAACCGCATCTATCTGCACATCATGCAGGAAGCCCATGTACACCTGAAGACCTCGGCCGCTGCCAAACGCTTCACTAACAGATTCTGGAAGGAACTGAACCTCCCGCCCTGGAACATATGCCAGGAGGTTGCGTCACATCTGGGGCTGGAATTGCACACCCCTGGCTGATATAAAGAGAACAGGTCTATGCAAGTGGCGCCGAAATGTTAGAATAGGCGCAACTGTCCCTTGGCTACCCCCCCTCCAAAGGAGATCCATTATGCTCGAAATCGTTGAAAAAACCCTTCTTACCGCTATCGGTGCCGCGTCCATGACCCAGAAGAAAGTTGAAGAGGTGGTCAATGAATTGAAGGAGCGCTTTGACCTCACTGAAGAAGAGGGGCGGCGCCTGAAGGAAAAAGTTAAGGCCGTTGCGACAGAACGCCGCGAACAGATGCAGCGGGAGGCTGCCAGAGAAGTGCGGGAGGCCGCAGAGCGGATGGGGCTGGTAACCAAAACTGACTTAGCTGCGCTGGAAGACAGGATCGCCGCGCTGGAGCAGTCCTGTAACAAGCAAGACATATAGGAGCGCATACCGGCATATGCTCTCATTGCTCAGCGTCAATCGAAATCTGCGCTCGCTGAAACGCTACCGTGAAATACTCTCTGTCCTGGTCGGGCATGGGTTTGGGCACATTATCGAACAGCTCAATATCGATTACTACCTCGAACTGGGACGTCGAATTATCACCAGGGACGCAAAGAAAAAGGCTATTGAGCGCCTTCCAGACGAAGTACGTCTGCGCATGGCGCTTGAAGAGCTGGGCCCCACTTTTATCAAATTGGGGCAGCTGCTCTCTACCCGGGCCGACATTATACCCGCCAGCTACATCCTTGAACTCAACAACCTGCAGGACAAAGTCGGTGCGGTTGACTGGAGCCAGATACGCCTGCAGATCGAGGCGGAGCTGGGAGGCACAACAGCTGAATTCTTCAGACATATTGACCCATCCCCCACCGCTGCGGCTTCAATGGCCCAGGTCCACAAAGCACAATTGTGCACTGGCGAATGGGCTGCTCTGAAGGTACGCCGCCCCGGCATCGAAAAAGTCATCGCCACGGATCTGGATATTCTGGAAAGCCTCGCCAGCCTGATCGACACCCATGGCAACATGGGCAATCTGTTTTCTGCTGAAGAAATTGTCCGGGAGTTCAGGCGCACTATTTACCGCGAGCTCGACTTCGTCAAAGAAGCGCATAACCTGTGCCGCTTCAAGAGCAATTTTTCCTCCAACGAGCGCGTCCACATTCCTGAAGTCTTCTGGGACTACACCACCGAAGCGCTCCTGACTATGGAGTTTATAGAGGGGACAAAGATATCGGCTATTGCCGAACTCCGGCGCCAGGATATCGACCTTAAACGTCTGGCGCATGATGGCGCCCAGGCTTTTGTGGCCCAAATTATTGACCACGGCTTATTTCATGCCGATCCCCATCCGGGCAATGTTTTTGTGCTGTCGGACGGACGCCTGTGCTTTTTAGACCTGGGGATGGTTGGGCGTATCGACGAGGAGAGCAAACAGCAACTGGCGACCCTTCTTCTGAGTATTTTCAGCAAAAACAGTGGTGAACTGGCTTCTCTTCTCATCAGCACCCGCCCCGGCGCTCGTGATATCGACAAGGGCACCCTTAAACGTGATCTGTCTAATTTCATCGAAGACTATTACAACTTGTCGCTGAAACGGATTGACACCTATAAGTTTATAACCGAGTTTCTCGCTATCATCCGGGCCCATAAAATAAAATTTCCGTCTGACTTAATTCTTCTGGCAAAAGCACTGATAACGATTGAGGGGATTGGGCGTAACCTTGATCCTGACTTCAATCTCATTGAAGAAGTGCGCCCCGCAGTAGAGGTCCTGATCCAAAAGCGCCACTCAAGTGAACATATGCGGCGGGAATTTAAACAGATTCTGCGCGACTACTATGAAATTACCAAGGCATTGCCCGGAGACCTGAAAGAATTACTATCGCACATAACCAACAACAATTTTAAAATTGACCTGGAACACCGCGGCCTTGAACGCCTCATACGCACTATGGATCAATCCAGTAACAGAATTTCATTCAGCTTTGTGATCGGATCTTTGATAATCGGTTCCTCGCTGATTGTGCAAACCGGGGCCGGGCCGCAACTTTTCGGGCTGCCCGCTCTGGGATTGTTCGGATATTCTATCGCCGCATTTTTAGGCCTGTGGCTTGCCATTGCCATCATTGGCTCCGGGCGTCTGTAAACAACCCCATTTGTCGGGGTTCAATAGCCAAGCGTAAAAAAGTGCTTTTCATGTCTTGCCCCCAGCCCAAGTGCCAATCCATTCTTTGGCGCAATCTCTAAGCGGGAAGCTCTTTATTTTACATCCCCTTTTGTGTGCGCAATAGTAGCACCCCGGGTGTGCCCGCAGCACCACAACACCAGTACAATACGGTGCAATCCCACCACACCCAATCTACTCCCAATACTCATTAGCACTTAAAAGATCAGTTAATACGATATCTTACCATGTCACATAATCGCGGCACGGGTTTTGCATAATTTACTGGTGTGCTTAACAATGTACGCGTTCCACTAACAGAGCACCCCCACAACTCTATAAAAAATTCTTCCGATAAAGGAATTAATACATGTTGCATCAGTGCACTATTGCAAACCCTCTACATATCAGCGGCATCGGCCTGCATACAGGCAATACCATCAACATGGTATTACGCCCGGCCAAGGCTGAAACAGGCATCATCTTTGAACGCAAAGAGGATAACACAACCAGGCGTATCAAGGCCTGTGCGCAGAATGTAGTTGATACCCGGATGGCTACCGTAATCGGCGATGGCAAATTACGCGTCTCCACTATAGAACATCTGATGGCAGCGCTTGTAGCCTGCCATATTGATAATCTTATCATCCAGATTGACGGTCCTGAGGTTCCAATAATGGACGGTAGCGCAACTCCATTTATTGACAAAATCCTCCGTACCGGCGTGACCCGACTGGAGCAGAGCCGTAAAATAATCTCCATCACTAAGCCTATCCATCTGCAGGAGGGAGATAAGCGGATCAGTATCATTCCTTCACGCTTCTTGCGCATCAGCTTTGATTTAGATTTCAACCATCCCTGCATCAAGCGCCAGAGCCGGTCAGTTAAACTTTCTCAGCAGAGCTTCTGCCAGGATATTGCCGCCGCACGCACCTTTGGTTTCTATGAAGAGGTAGAATATCTAAAGGCGCAAGGGCTGGCCAAGGGTGGCTCTCTGGATAACGCAGTAGTAATCGGAGCGGACAGAATCCTGAACCCTGAAGGACTTCGATTTGCGGATGAATTCGTGCGCCATAAAATCCTTGATACGATAGGAGATTTTAGTCTGCTGGGGCATTCGATTCTCGGACATATCAAGTCCCACAAGGGCGGACATGACATAAACCACAAGATGGTTGAAAAGATTCTGGCGTCACCTGACAGTTGGCGCTACATTGAGTTCGACAAAGCCGCCATCCAGGAAGGGATGGGCCTGCCCACGCTGCAGCCCGAAGTTGCTATGGCTAAGGCCTGATCAAGCCAAGACGCAATATATGCTTCTGAAGGCAGCCCTGGTGGCTGCCTTTTTTATGTTGCGGGCAGTTGCTTGCGTGTTCAGCATGGGCATGAGATTATACTTGCCTAGCACAGGACAAATACATTCCTTTGCGCATGGCTAGTTTCCACAGGAGCTTTCCCCCCAATGCTCAGACAAAAATCCGGCCCGGAACAACGCAAACGCAGGCGTGAATGGGCACTTATAGTTCTCAGTGTCATCCTGATCGGCGTGTTCCCTTTTTTAAAACGCCTTTTGTTCGAGCAGGCAGCGCAAATCCAGATATCCAACAACATTCTGGTTCTTGCCCTGATAAATCTCAACATCCTGCTCGTCATTCTGTTCTTTTTTCTGATCTTCAGAAACATCCTGAAACTTGTACTGGAGCGCAGGCGCAACACCCCCGGCGCAAAGCTGCGCACCCGCCTGGTTACCACCTTCGTATCCCTATCCCTCATACCGACGCTGCTGTTATTTTTCGCTTCCGCCGCGTTTATAACCAACTCCATCGAAAGTTGGTTCAGCACTGAAGTAGAGAAATCGCTGTCGGAGTCGCTGTCGGTTGCACAAACCTATTACAAAAACTCCGCCACCAATGCTCTCTTCTATGGCGACCAGTTAGCGCATCAGATCAAGGAGCAGAAACTGCTCAACGAAAGCAATCTCGACAATCTGCGTGCGTTGATTCATAAAAAACAACAGGAATATAACCTGGGAGTAGTAGAAGTTTTTTCATCCACCCACGAAGAGCTGGTCCGCGCTTCCAACCCGGATATCCCCGCGGCCGACTTTACCGACCCAGGGTCATCAACGATAAATGAGGCCCTGAAAGGGGAGCGCTTTACCCGGATAACCCCGACAGGAAAAGCAGATCTTATCCGCGGAATTGTGCCGATATATTCAAATTGGAATACAGAGGATGTCGTGGGGGTTGTGGTGATAAATTATCATGTCCCCTATTCGTTGGTTAACAAAATGGAAGAAATTTCCACCACCTACCAACAGTACAAAGAGTCGCAACAGCTAAAAGGCAAAGTCAAGCAAGGCTATATCGCTATTTTACTTCTAATCGCGTTGATAATAATTTTTCTTGCCACATGGTTCGGTTTACGCATCGCCCGCTCCATAACAGTCCCCATTCAGGAATTGGTTACCGCTACCAACCAAATCAGCAATGATAATCTTAAGGTGCAACTCCCACCGGCGGGTGACGATGAAATTGGTCAATTGATCGATTCCTTTGGGAAAATGACTACAGAATTAAGTCGGGAGCGGGCACGGATTCAGCACGCCCACAATGAACTTAAGAACTCCAACATCGAACTCGAACAGAGACGCCGCTACATGGAGATCCTGCTGCGCAATGTAACCGCCGGCGTTATTTCTATCGACAGGTTTGGTATTCTCACCACCATAAACAAGTCTGCAGAACGTCTTCTTAAGATTCAGGCTGATGCAGTGCTCGGGCACAAATATGCTGAAATAGTCAATCCGGAACAACTTTCTATCGTAAAGAGCTTTCTTACAGAACTGATTAAGTCCGGCAAGGAAACCGTCAAGCGGCAGATATCCCTGAGTATTCAGGGCCAGCAAATAATTCTGCTCTTAAATGCAACCCGTTTACACGATGAGCATGGAAACATAATGGGTACAGTAATAGTGTTTGACGATCTGACCCAACTGCAAAAGGCGCAGCGCATGGCCGCGTGGCGCGAAGTAGCGCGACGCATTGCGCATGAAATAAAAAATCCGCTTACCCCCATCCAACTGTCAGCCCAGCGCTTGCGCCGGCGCTATCTCGACCGCTTTAACGATGAAGACAGTGTTTTCGATGAGTGCACCCAGACAATTATCACCCAGGTTGACGACCTTAAAAATCTGGTAAACGAATTTTCTAACTTTGCCCGCATGCCCGCGAGTAACCCGGCACCGGAAAATATCAACTCCATTATCAGTGACACCCTGATTCTGTACCAGCAAGGGCATAAAGATATTGAATTCAAACTAAGCGCAGACACCTCAATACCGAACATCAATGTAGACAGAGAGCAGATAAAGCGGGCAATCATCAATCTGCTCGACAATGCGGTGCATGCTGTACATGAGGCAGAGCCGCCGCACCGTATCGACTTGAAAACAGAGCTGAATCTCGCTATGAATATGGCGACTCTGACAATCTGCGATACCGGATGCGGCATTCCTGACAAAGACAAACCGCGTCTATTCGAACCATATTTTTCAACCAAGCAAAGTGGAACAGGCCTTGGGCTGGCAATTGTCGCAACTATTATTTCGGACCATGGCGGTTACATAAGGGTAAAAGATCACCGTCCACACGGAACCGAAATCATCATCGAACTACCTTTATCCTGAACCGCAGACAGCAGAAACGATACCCAGTATGGCACATATATTAATAGTGGATGACGAGCAGAGCATACAGACTAGTCTTGCAGGGATACTCCAGGACGAAGGTTATCAGACCAGCTGTGCCAGTGACGGTGAAACAGCTCTGCGCTTAATTCATGAAGAAGCGCCGGAACTGATTCTCCTGGACATCTGGATGCCGGGAATGGATGGAATCAATGTGCTGAAAAAGATTCGAGGACTTGGCGAGGGGATGCAGGTCATCATGATGAGCGGCCATGCCACCATTGAAACCGCAGTGACCGCTACCAAGTTAGGCGCGCATGACTTTATCGAAAAGCCCATCTCTATTGAGAAGCTGCTTGTGTGCATTCAAAATGCCCTGAAGCTAAACCAGTTGGTGGAGGAAAATAAAAATTTACGCGCACGCATATCCCGTGATTACGAAATAATAGGCACAAGTCAGGCCATTACCGAACTAAAACAGCAAATACGCATTGCCGCGCCTACATCCGGCTGGGTTCTGATAACGGGAGAGAATGGTACGGGCAAAGAGTTGGTAGCACGCGCGATTCACAGACAATCGAAACGCGCACAAAAACCCTTTATTGAGGTTAACTGTGCGGCGATACCAGAAGACCTCATTGAATCGGAACTCTTTGGCCATGAAAAGGGATCATTTACCGGCGCTACCGCCAGACGCAAAGGGAAATTCGACTTGGCCCACGAGGGGACTCTTTTCCTCGACGAAATTGGGGATATGAGCCTGAAGACTCAGGCAAAAGTTCTGCGCATTCTGCAGGAACATAAATTTGAACGCGTTGGGGGGGAAAAACCGATCGAGGTAGATGTGCGGGTCATTGCAGCAACAAACAAAAACCTCGAAGAAGAGATTCGGCAGGGAAACTTTAGAGAAGATCTATACTATCGTCTTAATGTTTTGCCATTTCAGGTTCCCGCATTACGCGATAGAAGTGATGATATCCCCATATTGGCTCAACATTTTCTCAAATCGTACTGCCAAAAAGAATGTGTTGAGGGAAAACAGCTAACGGAAGGGGTATTAAAGGCTTTGAGCGCATACAAATGGCCGGGTAACGTGCGAGAGCTCAAAAACATCATTGAGCGTTTGGCCATAATGACCCAGGATGATGTAATTGATACCACAGCTCTGCCCACAGAGATAAGAGCGGCGGCTCAAAGTGAGGATGGAGTTAAGCCTGGAAACCTGTTGGCCTCTGATTACAGCGATCTCAAAGAAGCTCGGGAACATTTTGAAAAGGAGTTCATCCGGTCTAAATTGAACGAAAACAACTGGAACATATCCAAGACAGCTGAGGAGATAGGTCTTGAGCGCTCTAATCTGCACCGAAAAATAAAAAGCTTTGGTATAGAAACAGAGAGACGTTAGGGTAAGCTGAATAAATTGACGTAAATTCAGGTGAAAAAAAAGGATCCGCAAGAGCGGATCCTTTTCGAGGTAAAAATTCGGCGGCGACCTACTTTCCCACACAGTTGCCCGTGCAGTATCA
>CAYUJC010000079.1:0-11733 GCA_964444945.1 uncultured Desulfuromonas sp. | reverse complement strand
GGCGATGGTCAACGCTTTGACCGGATGGATCTTGAGCCATTCACTAGCCTTCATTTTGGCTTCTCCCTCTCAGTGATTTCAGCCGCTTGCCCGAGTTCACCTGCGCGCTCCAACCCAAAGCGAGTGGCCACAGCACCAAACGTTTCGGTCAGCAGCGTGGTTGCGGTAACGATATTGACAATCAGGAGGGCGGAGTCCTCCAGAAGCGGCACGTTGGTGAGCATCAGCGCCATACCAATGGCCACCCCGCCCTGCGGCAACATGATTAGACCAACATTGTGACTGATCACTCGTGGTGCACCGGCAAGCTTTGCACCGATCATCGCACCGACAATCTGCCCTCCCGCTCGTAGCAGAAAATAGAATATGATCAGCCCTGCATGACTGAACACCACTGCAGGCGCGAAATGTAACCCCGCAAGGGTAAAAAACAGGACAAAGACCACTTCCTGCAGCTGCTCAAGCGGCCGGAAGAAGGGTTCAGAGTGGGCGCCACCGAACAGTCTGGTTGAAAAACCAAGCGTCATCGCTGTGAGCAGTGGTGAGAAGTGTATGGCTTCGGCCAATCCTGTAAGCAAAATGATTCCACCAAGCAACATTACCAACTTCAGCTCCTGCTCAGGCAGATATCGTGCAGTACGCTCTATCACATAACCGCCACCTATACCGAACCCAACTGCCGCAACGATCTCCCATATTATTACTGGAATCGCAGCAGTAAAGCCGGTGCTGTCTATCGCAGCCAATACCAACGAGAAGATCACCAACGCCAGCGCATCATCCAGTACAACCATTCCCAGCAATGCGGTAGTCAGCGGGCCCCGTGCTCTGTACTGGTGGATGATCGCAACTATGGCGGCCGGAGCGGTAGTGGTAGCAATCGCTGCCAACAGCAGGGCCAAGTGCCAGCCAGGCACATCAGCCACGGCCAGGCCAAACAGCGAAAAACCCACCAACACGGCCACAAAACTGCCTGTAATCTTACCCAAGGTGGCAGTAACGATTGTCCAGCCTAGCTGGCGCAGCTGCGTGATAGTGGCTGCCCCGCCAATCAGATACGCGATGATTCCAAGCATGACGGCAACTATCGACCGGGTCCATTCGGTCGTCTCAATGCCCAGAGGGCCGCCAAGAAAATCCGGTGCGAACAGAATCCCTGCGAAAATATAGCCCACCACGCGGGGCACACGGAAGAGGTAGCTGCCCAGCACGCCGAGCATCAGCCCCGTGAGCAACAGCAAACCGATCAACAGGATTTCCATTTCGCCTCCGTTATATTTGAGGAACGATTAAGGAACGTTCCCTGCTTTATTGCGCTAAGAACTGCTCCAGACATTCCTTTAACTCTTGCCCTACAGGGCAAAAACAAGCAAGCAAGAATGTCCCCGGAACTCCGTAGATGGATGAGAAAACTTGCCGCCAGCTTAAGGCAGGTCTTCCGTAGACTTGCCCTGTTCCTTCCTATAGTCTTTACGCCTGAAAGTTACCTGCTACCAGGGAGAGTTGCGATGCATAAACCCCGCATAGAAACATTAAACCTGCACCCCATCGGCAGGGTTAGAACCGAGGTATGCAAACCGCCAAGACACTGGTCCATATCGGAAGCCAGCGGGACGCTGGTTGTTGACCCGGAATATGCCCCCGGTCTGAGAGGAATAAAGGCAGGTGATGAAATTGTTGTACTGTTTTATTTTGATCGCTCGCCCCCTTTCACCGCCGAACTTCTGCAGCAGCAGCCACCACATCTTGGCGGAGAATCCCGCGGAGTGTTTGCCACCTGCTCCCCCAAACGCCCCAACCCACTGGGGATGTCGGTACTCAAGGTAACTGCCATCGCCCACAACCGCCTTGAGGTTATGGGCATAGACATGCATGACGGCACCCCGATTCTGGATATTAAACCCCATGTCAGAGCATAATAAGTTCGCCACCTTCGAAGGAAACGTTGCTTACTGTGTCATGATTAATCGATTTAAGTACATTTTATCCCAGGTTGCATCTCGGTCGATTTCGATTATAAGTAAAGATATTAAGAACCTTAGCCATTGCACAATGAGGAGGTTACAAAATGAAAACGACCAAGACCTACAATGCCCTGATTGCCGTTTTTCTTCTCGCAGTTGTCGCCGGCTGTGCCTCACCCATAGATAAAAGTCTGAGGAAGGAGGCTGCGCCCGGAGTGACTTTTGCCAAGGTTTTTGCCAACCCTGACGCCTACCGGGGTGATATGGTTGTCTGGGGCGGCTCCATTATCAAAACCGAGCGGACTAAGACAGGTTCGTGCGTCTATGTTCTGCAGGCCCCCCTGGGCATGCAGGATAAGCCGGGAGACAGCGATACTTCGGCAGGACGTTTTATTGCCGTCACCGATCGTCAGCTCGATCCTCTTGTATATGCCAAGGGTCGGAGGCTTACCGTGGCCGGAACCGTGCTCGGGGAAAAAAACGTGAACAACAAGAATATGGAAACGGGCTACACCTATCCCCTGGTGAAAGCCGATCAGCTTTACCTGTGGAAGAAGCCCCAGCCGATCCCGCATTACTATTGGGGTCCCTATAGGGGATATGATCCGTTTTGGGACTATTACTATTACGACAACGGTGGCTGGGGTGCCTGGGGCGGTCGCTGGGGTGCCTGGAACGATAATGACGACAACGAAGAACGGTAGGGATTGAGACTGACAGCAAAATCCTCCGCCGTAACCGGCAGATGCTGGTTACGGCGGGGCTTCGCTTTTGCTCAAGGCGGTATGTTCTGCCGCCAGCAGCATATACATGGCCGGTACCACGAAAAGGGTAAAAAGGGTGCCAATGGAAAGGCCGCTCATGATTACCAGACCCATGTTGAAACGGCCCGCTGCTCCTGCCCCGGTAGCCATAACCATGGGCAGCACGCCGAAAACCATAGCCGCCGTAGTCATGAGGATCGGCCGCAGGCGGATAGCGGCTGCCGATTCAACTGCCTCGCGTTTCCCCTTGCCCTGACGCTGCAGGTCATTGGCAAACTGGACGATGAGAATGCCGTGCTTGCTGATAAGCCCGATCAGGGTCACTAAACCGACCTCGGTATAGATGTTGAGACTTGCACCTCCCACCCCCAGGCTGATGAAGATCATGGCGCCGCAGATAGACATGGGCACGCTCACCAGGACGATGATCGGGTCGCGGAAGCTCTCAAAAAGCGCGGCAAGAGCAAGAAAGATGATGATCATGGCAAAGAGGAAAGTGACCGCAAGGGCACTGGATTCCTGCTTGTATTGTCGCGATTCGCCGGCATAGTCAATGCTATAGTCGCCCGGCAGCACTTCTTTTGCCAGGCTGTCCATGGTGTCCAGGGCCTGGCCCAGGGTGACGCCTGGGGCCGGCACCCCAGAAATAGTGGCAGAATTAAGTTGTTGAAAATGGTTGAGGGCCTCCGGCACCACGGTAGGGCGCAGATGTACCAGGGTTGAAAAGGGCACCGTCGTGCCATCTGCTGCGGTAAAATAGTAATTCTTCAGTTGGTCGGCATTGAGTCGGTAACGCTGCATGACCTGGGGAATTACCTTGTAGGAGCGGCCGGCCAGGCTAAAGTAGTTGACATAGTCGCCGCCCAGCATCGAACCCAGGGCGCTGCCCACATCGCTCATGGTCAGACCAAGCTGCGCAGCCATTTCCCGGTTGATTTCGACGTTGATCTGCGGTTTGTCGATTTTGAGATCCGTATCGATAAAGGCGAAAGCTCCGCTGGCCATGGCCTTGCCCATCAGCGTTTGGGAAATATTATCCAGCTGCTGATACGGTTCGGTGGTACCGATAACGAACTGGATCGGCAGGCCGTGACCGCCTCCCGGCAGCGACGAACGTTGAAAAGCCACTGCCCGCACCCCGGCGATCCCGGCCAGCTGTTGTTGTATCATGGGCTGGATTCCCGTGGGTGTTCGTTGCCGTTCACCCCAGGGCTTGAACACCATTCCCGCGATCCCCGAATTGACCCCACTGATGCCGTCGAGCTGAAAGACATGGTCGGTTTCAGGGTAGCCGGCGAAGATGTTGTACACCTGCCTGGTGCTCAGTTTGGTTTGTTCCAGGGTGGCGTCCGGTGCCCCTGTGGTCTGGACTAGAATCAACCCCTGGTCCTCCTGAGGAGCCAGTTCATTTGTTGAGGTGATATAAAGGAAGTAGATGCTGACCAGTACGATCAGAGCAAATATTGCGGTAACCGGCAGGGTGTTCAGGGAGCTGTGCAGCAAACGCTCATAGAACCGACGCAGAAAGTTAAACTGGCCGTCGATGAACTTCACGAAGCGAGACCGATTGCCATGGTCGAAGGACTTGAGAAAACGTGAGCACAGCATGGGCGACAGGGTGAGAGCGATAACCGCCGAAACCGTAACCGCGCCGGCAAGCGTGTAGGCGAATTCAGTGAACAGCGCCCCGGTAAGACCGCCCATAAAACCGATGGGGACATAGACTGCCACCAGCACCACCGTCATGGCGATGATTGGCCCGGCAAGTTCGCGGGCGCCCATCATTGCAGCCTTGACGGGCACTATTCCTTCCTCCATGTGGCGGTGGACATTTTCCACCACGATGATGGCGTCATCAACAACCAGGCCGATGGCCAGGACCAGCGCCAGAAGGGTCAGCAGGTTGATGGTGTAGCCGAGCACCAGCATGATAAAGAAGGTGCCTACCAGCGACAGCGGTATGGCAATAGTCGGGATGGCGACAGAACGTGCCGAACCGAGAAAGAGAAAGATCACCACGATGACGATCAGCAGGGCTTCACCCAGGGTTGTCATCACCTCGTCAATGGAGCTGTTCACATATTTGGTGGCGTCGTAGACGATGCGACCATTGAGCCCCGCGGGCAGTTGTTGGGCGATGGCGGGAAAGACCTCGTGAATATTGCTGATGACCGTAAGCAGGTTGGCGGCGGGCGCGACCTTGATACCGATATAGACGGCGCTCTTGCCGTCAAAACTCACGGCAGTATCATAGTTATCCGCACCCAGAGTGACGTTTGCCACATCGGAGAGCCGCACGATGGCACCGTTGGCCGACTTGACGACGAGGTTGCGGAATTCCTCCACCGAATGAAGGCCGGTGTCCGCAGTAAGCTCCACCGTCACCATCTGCCCCTTGGTCCGACCCACAGCCGAAATAAAATCGTTGGCCGACAGGGCGTTGTGCACGTCAGTAGCGGTCAGGTCGTAGGCTGCCATTTTTTTCGGGTCGATCCAGGCCCGCATGGCAAACTGCCGGATGCCGATAATCTCGGCGGTCTGCACTCCCGCAACGGTTTGCAGCTTGGGCTGTACCACTCGAATCAGATAATCGCTTATCTTGTTGGTCGGCAGCTGTTCACTGGAAAAGCCGATATACATGGAATCAATGGTCTCGCCTGTGGCAATGGTGATGATCGGCTGCTGTGAATCACGCGGCAGCTGATTAATCACCGCATTCACTCGGGTGCTGATCTCGGTAAGAGCCTTGTTCGAATCGTAATTAAGGCGAAGATGGGCCTGAATGGTGCTCATACCCTGGGTGCTGGATGAGGTGAGATAGTCGATACCGTCGGCCTGGGCGATGGAATTTTCCAGTGGAGTGCTGATGAAGCCTGAAACAATGCTGGGATCAGCACCGGTATAAACGGTCAACACGGTGATCACCGCATTTTCGGTGTGCGGGTATTCCCGCACCGGCAGCAGGTTGACGGAGCGCGCCCCCAGAACCAGAATCAGCAGGCTGACCACGGTGGCCAGCACCGGACGACGGATGAAGAGATCGGTGAAATGCATATTGATTCACTCGTCTTGAGGCAGGGGGGCTGCCTCGTTGCTAGGTTGAATCTTATTATTAACGATCACTTGGGAGCCGTTCTTCAGCTTGAGTTGGCCGCTGGTGACAACCATGTCATCCTCCCTGACCCCTTTAAGGATGGCCACCTGATCGCCACGGGTCAAACCGAGAGTGACAAAAACCTGCCTCGCTGTGAGTTGCGGCTTGCTCTGCCCACTGTTGCTGCCTTTTTCAATGATATAGACTGTATCGCCATAGGGGTTATAGGTCACGGCCGTCTGGGGCAGGGTCAGGTAATGCTCCACCGTACCGGCTTTAACCTCGATAGTGGTGAACATGCCGGGCAGCAGCTTATGCTTAGGGTTTTCGATGGTCGCCTCGATCAGGGCATTGCGCGTCGCCGGGTCAACCTTGGCATTAATAGCGGTTATCCGCCCGCTAAAAATGCGGCCGGGAAAGGTGTCGACCATGGCACTGACCTCCTGATCGGGGGTGATGCG
This sequence comes from uncultured Desulfuromonas sp., assembly GCA_964444945.1. Lineage (GTDB taxonomy): Bacteria > Desulfobacterota > Desulfuromonadia > Desulfuromonadales > Desulfuromonadaceae > JAIVHC01. The sequence continues at coordinate 5,450 of CAYUJC010000079.1, read as the reverse complement.
CGCCAGGTCCTTTTGCGGCAGGTAAAAATCGACATAGAGCGAATCGAGGTTCTGCAGGGTGACAATTTTGTCGCCGGGATTGATATATTGCCCGGGGTTGACCGTGGTGATGCCAAGTTTCCCGGCGAAGGGGGCGCGGATCGTCTTTTTGATAACCATAGCCGCCTGTTGCGCCGCCAGGGCTTTTTTGCCTTTGAGGTCGCTGGCATCGGCATCCAGAGTAGCCTGGCTGACGGCCTGGATGGCGAACTGCTTTTTATCGCGTTGATAAATAGTCCCGGCCAGGTTGGCCGCCGCTTCCAGGGCATGGAGCTGGGCGATGTCGGCATCGGCGTTGAGCTGGATCAGTAGTTGTCCCGCCTGAACCTGATCTCCCGATTGGAAGGATACGGTCTGTACCAGGCCGGCGATTTCGCTGGTCACATCCACGCCTTGGACAGCCCGCAGACTGCCGATAGCCTCAAGCTTCGGCTGCCAGGGTTCGGTTTGCGCCTTCATGGCCGTCACCGTTACCGGCGGTGGCTTTCTGGTTGCCATGGCTTTGTCGATCATGTGCGCTTTGTAGGCCTGGAAGCCGAAAATTCCGCCGAAGATAAGGGCGACTGCCACCAGCATGACGATCATGCGTTTGATCATGTTTTTTCCCTTGAGATCAGCTGAGAAACAGCCTCATCCTGTCTGATCCTATCTGTCTGCAGCCCGCCGCTTTGCCAACCGCCGCCCAGTGCCTGAAACAGCGCGGCCGTGTCGGCGAAACGGATAGCCTGGGCCTGAACCAGGGTGAGCCGCGCCTGCTGATACTGCCGCTGGGCATTGAACAATGACAGATAGTTCACTGCACCCACTTCGAATTGCTGCCTGGTCAGATCAAGCAGTTTGCGGGCGGAATCTGCAGCTGCGGCCTGGGCCCGCAGGGTGCGGGCGTCGGTCTCCAGGGCCCGAAGCACATCGGCCACGTTCTGAAAGGCGAAGAGGACCGTTTCCCGGTACTGGGCCAAAGCCTGGTCGTAGGCGGCCATGGCGGCCCGACGTTTGGCCCGCAATTCGCCGCCGTGAAAGATCGGCTGCAGAAGACCTGTGCCAATATTCCAGACCGAGGTGCTGTTGTTAAAGAGCTTGCCCGGCCGGTTCGCCTCAGAGCCGTAACTGCCGGTGATGACGATCTGGGGCAGAAGATTTGCCGTGGTCACGCCAATCTGGGCGCTTGCCGCATGCAGCAAGGCCTCCGATACCAGGATATCAGGTCGCCGCCGCATCAGCTCTGCAGGAAGACTCAGCGGCAGCTCCTCGGGCAGCTGCAGCTGGTCAAGCGAAAATTCCGGCAGGCGTGCCGCCTCATTTGGGAGACGGCCGGTCAGCACCGCCAGAAGATGACGGGTCTGGGCCAGCGTTTTCTCAAGCGGCGGCACTGTAGCCTGGGTCTGAGCCAGCAGGGATTGCTGGGCCAGGACATCAGAGCTTGCCACCGCGCCTAATTGGAACTGTTGCTGGACCAGGTCTAGCTGTTTCTCCTGAATGGCAAGCAGTTCGAGGGTTGTCTGAAGCTGACCACGCAGTGATGCCTCGCTTATAGCCGTGGTGACGATGTTGCCGCTGAGGGTGAGAAAGGTACCGGCACGCAGAAAACGCTGCACGTCTACCTGAGCCCGTAAACCCTCCAGCTCGCGGCGGCCGCTGCCGAAGAGATCGAGAGCGTAAGTCACGTTCACCGAGGCGTTGTAGAGGGTCAGCAACAAATCCTGGCCCGGCTGACCGATGGCGCTGCCAGAAGATTTTTCACGGCTAACCGAGCCCGCAGCGTCTAGCGCCGGAAAGTACACCGTCCCCTCCCTGGCCCGCAGATTTTCCCGGGCATTGCGCAACGCTGCCTGTGCCGCGGCCAGGGTGGGATTATCCCGCATCGCCTGGCGGATCACCTGATCCAGGGCCGGACTATGAAACAAGTCCCACCATTCAGCCGAGATCTCCCCGCCTGAAATCAGACGCTGTGGCGCGCCGCCGATACCAGGGGCACCGACCGTTTCATCGGGTAAGGGCCTGGCGGTTATAGAAGCGGTTGCTGGGGCACGCGGCCTTTCAAAATCGGGACCGACTGTGCACGCAGCCAGCAACATAACGGCGGCGGCAAGCACTGCGTTGCTGGCTTTGCTGATACATTTCATGTCGTAGGCTCCGAAGCAAGCATGATCTGCACGGTCCAATCGGAATTGTTGCGACTTTGCTCATGCAATGCTCACAAGATAAATGCCAGTTAGCGTCCTGCAGATTATTTTCATGCATAATCTTTTTAGCACACCCTTGTGATGTAGCAACTATTCAGCACATAAGCGAGTCAGCCATTGCCTGCGTACAACGCTATCACTTAACTTCCCGTAAGCAACAGCTCCAGCCCACATGCTGTGCCGTTGAGTAAGGGAACCAAATAGGTACGAGATGTAAAGAATAACAAAAATATTCTGCGCAAAATGGTTACCCCTATCGTGGAAGCAGTCTATCGAGAGGCGCTTGTGTGGGAAGTGGCGGCTGTAGGAGGTCAGCGATAGGAATTTGCTTTTGGGAGTTCTGGGAACAGTATATTCAAGTCTCTATTTTCTTCACTTTGGGGACAAAAACGCCCAACCGCTGATCCAATTCATGTATCAACCCGCGAGATTAAGAGTTCCACGCAGCCCCTCTATTACCATCTGCGTTCCAATTGTGGCGAGGATTAGCCCCATCATACGAGTGACTACCCCCAATGCACTGGCTCCGAGGTAGCGCACGAGCTTCTCGCCGAAAATAAAGAAAAAATATGTGATTAAACACAGCGCGGCGAACACGGAGATGGTCACCACCATGGCGATAATACCACCACCTGCTGAAAAGTTCATCGCGGTTGCTATCGTACCCGGACCGGCGAGTAATGGCATTCCCAAAGGAGATATTGCAACACTGAGCGCTGCATCTCTCGAGTTCCGCCTGTCCTCTTCACTTGGTTGTTGAACGCTCGATTGATTGCCTTGCAGCATATGAAGGCCGATAAAGAAAACAATAATCCCGCCGGTAATCCGGAATGCAGGTAGAGTAAGTCCAAACACGTCAAAGATCACTTTCCCAGCTACAGAGAACAATGCAACGATAGCGAACGCGATGAGCAAGGATCTTAATGCCACGCTCCTGGTTGTCTGTTCATCATCGCCACTCGTGAGGCTAAGGAAAACCGGGACGCCAGCAATGGGATTCATTATGGCGAAAAAAGCCATAAATACAGTAACTGCGTGTGTCAGTGTCGCATCCATATTCCCTCCAAGCCTTGGCTATTGAGTCGCGGTATCAACGCCTCAATAGCCGGCGCAGCCTTGCTGAGTCCGGCAGCGAAGGCGTGAAATTGATTGACTTGTTGAACGAAGCCGCTATCGCGGCAGGAAAGACCAAGGGGCCATACAGGACATTCTTGTTTTATTGCTTTAACGGCTGAATTATCTACTCCTGAATTGTCCACTCTTCGGTAATGCGTGATCCGCATCAACCAACATCTCCCCTTTGCGTAGCGCACGCGAAACAGCGGGGAGGGGCAATTTTAAGATGGTGAGCGATTTCTGCAGCTGGCTGGCTATGAACTTGGCTGCGTTTTACCACCACCCACAAACTCTGGCCGCTTGCCCATCTCAATGCCAGCCATAATAAACTGATGTAACTTTCGCCTCGCTTAATACCGCGGATGATTGCATGATGAACGAGCTCCGGAATATCGAGGCGAGGTTATCTTGGCATGCCAAGGATGACAGCTTATGCTCTAAAAGCAATCAAGCAAGAACACCCTCTTTGGTTCCCATAGCGGTCTCTGGAAGAAGGTTTCCCCTTTTTCCAGAGACCACGCACTATGGCCGCAATGCCAACCCTTATTGCTGTTTTTTCTGCTTTGGCAGATTTTAAAAGAGCATGAAACTCCAAATATCAGTTGGTAAAAGAAAGGAACTTTCACTATGGCACATGAAATTATTAATCCGGATTCTATGTATGACAGTTTGCAATATGGATTTTCTCACGCTACCAGATCGCAGGGACAAACGCAGATCCACTGTGCCGGGCAGGTGGCATGGGATGAAAACGGAAATCTGGTAGGCGCAGGAGACCTGGCTAAACAGGCACAGCAGGTATTTAAAAATTTAAAAACGGTGCTGCGCGAAGCCGGTGCGACACCGGCGGATGTCGTGAGGATGAGAACCTATGTGGTAAACCTTAAACCACAATATTTAGAGGTTATAGCTAACGCTGGTGCTGAATTTTATGCTGAAGCCCTACCTGCAGCCAATACGTTAATCGGCGTCCAATCCCTTGCGCTGCCGGACTTGCTAATTGAGGTTGAAGTGACTGCTATTGTTGATTAGGTCGCAATTGACAACACACCAGTGATACGGAAGAACCCGTTGCTCTCTTCCGTATTTTTCCTTTGACCGTCTGCCGCTCCGGGAAAGACTTCTTGACCTGTGGTGCCCCGATAACGTTGCCGCACCCCATTCCGACAAGGGCGTCAATGCTTGTCACCATGAATAGAAAAGAGCAGTCAATGAAGGGGCGGGTTAACGTGCCCGCGGCGGCGAGAGAGAAAGCCTGCAGCGCGGTAGCTTCGGCAGATTTTCCATTTTCATGACATGCTAACCTCTTGAAAATACACAAAAAGTTCTGAATGCAAAACATAACTAAAAAACTATCTTTTTATATTGACAATGGTTACTGGTTTGGTTATAAATAAGACATCGGCGCTTTGTTATGGCAGGTGAAGCGCTGATAGTCAAAGTAATAGATCTTTCAAGAAACCTCCCAAAACATAATTGCCCCGTGATTTCCCTCCTGATCACGGGGCCTTTTTTTGTTTACCAATCGATTTTAATCCACAAAAACAGATAAACGGGTCGGACCCAGGGGTCGGACCCAGGCTAACTGGCTAAAACTGGAACCATGCGGAACCAGAAACCACGCGGGACGTTCTTGCTTTATTGCTTTAACGGCTGAATTATCCACTCAGTTAATGCGTGCCTTTGCGTAGCGTACGCGAAACAGCGGAGGGGCCGATTTTAAGATGGCGAGCGATTTCTGCAGCTGTCTGACTATGAACTTGACTGCGCTTTAAACTGCCATCCGCAAGCTCTGCCCGGTTGCCCACAGGCCATCGACACAGGGAACCAGGTTCTTGGCGCCATTCTGTTATTTTTTGAAGCAGGCTGGTATGGCGGCAATATTTACAACGCCATGAATAGTGTGCATAAATATAATCGTAACGTACAGGACTCCGCTCTGGCACAAATTCGCCAGCGCAGTCACTTCACTCTGCTACTGGGCGAAGAGTCTGCAATCCTGCAACGCTCCACGCCTCTGCATTAAACCAAGGGACATCATGAACATAGCCATCATCGGATCTGGAGCTCTGGGACTTTATTATGGCGCCCGCCTGCAACAGGCGGGTGAAA
>CAYUJC010000078.1:0-11756 GCA_964444945.1 uncultured Desulfuromonas sp. | reverse complement strand
AGGTGAATCCTGAATTGTTTGAAGCAGCGTGCGAAAATGACCTGTATGCAGCGCTGAGCAGGGTGCGCACGCAGGTTGAGGCCGCCATGCGTGAAAGTAAGTATCTTGAGGCTCTGCATGCCATCGCAACCCTGCGTCCGGCAGTGGATTCTTTCTTCAATGATGTTATGGTTATGGCTGAGAACGAACAGGTGAAGACCAATCGCCTGGCGTTGCTTACCGATGTTTCCAGTCTGTTTAGCGGTCTGGCAGACTTTTCCCGTCTGGCGGCGTAGAACAGGCGCCTGGGCAATTATCCGAAGTATTAATTTATTCGATTGAGGAGGATGTACGATGGCAGTCAAATATGTGTACTTCTTTGGCGCTGGCGAAGCTGAAGGCACTGCGAAAATGAAGAACCTGCTGGGTGGCAAAGGGGCAAACCTGGCAGAGATGACTTCAATCGGGTTGCCTGTACCCGCCGGGTTTACCCTTACCACAGAAGTATGCACCGAGTTCTACAAAAATGAGCGTGAATACCCCGCCGGCCTGCGCGAAGAGGTGGAGCAGAATCTGCACCGGGTGGAACAACTGATGGACAAGAAGTTCGGCGACAGCGCAAATCCTCTGTTGGTTTCCGTCCGTTCCGGGGCACGTGCATCCATGCCGGGAATGATGGATACCGTGCTCAATCTTGGCCTCAACGATAAAACCGTGCAGGGTATTATCAGCCAGAGCGGGGATGAGCGCTTTGCCTACGATTCGTACCGCCGCTTTATCCAGATGTACTCCAGCGTGGTCAAGGGGCTTGATGGTGAGCTCATGGAGGATCTGCTGGAACAGATAAAAGAGGAGCGCGGCGTAGAGCTCGACACCGACTTGACTGCGGCCGACCTGCAAGAGCTGGTGGGGAAATTCAAAAACATATATAGCGAAGAGCTGGGTGAATCGTTCCCTGACGACCCCATGGAGCAGCTGTGGGGCGCCATCGGGGCGGTTTTCGGTTCCTGGATGAATCCGCGCGCCAAAACCTACCGGCGCTTGAACAATATCCCGGCTGAGTGGGGTACTGCCGTAAATATTCAGTCCATGGTGTATGGCAATATGGGGGACGATTGCGCCACCGGCGTGGCGTTCACCCGGAATCCGGCTACGGGAGAAAAGTACTTCTACGGTGAGTTCCTCGTCAATGCACAGGGCGAAGACGTGGTTGCGGGGATCCGTACTCCCCAATCTATCAACAAGGTCGGCAGTGATGGCGCGCTTCCTTCCATGGAAGAAGTGATGCCTGAGAGCTATGCCCAATTGGTGGAGATTCAGCACAAGCTGGAGAAGCACTACCGCGACATGCAGGACATAGAGTTCACTATCGAAAAGGGGCGGCTGTTCATGCTCCAGACCCGGAACGGGAAGCGTACAGCCGCGGCGGCGGTTAAAATAGCTGCCGATATGGTAAACGAAGGGCTGATCAACGAAAAAGAGGCGGTGCTGCGCATCGCGCCGGAACAGCTTGATCAACTTCTGCATCCATCCCTTGACCCAAAAGCGGATAAAACGGTTATTGCCAAGGGTCTGCCCGCCTCACCCGGCGCCGCCAGCGGGGAGATAATCTTCTCCGCCGACGAAGCGGAGGCAGAGAAGAAGCTGGGCCGCAATGTAATTCTGGTGCGGATTGAAACCAGCCCTGAGGATATTCACGGGATGCATGCGGCGCAGGGAATTCTGACCGCCCGCGGTGGCATGACCTCCCACGCGGCGGTGGTTGCGCGCGGTATGGGAAAGTGTTGCGTCTCCGGTTGTAGCGGCATCAAGATAGACTACGCCGCGCAGCAGTTTACCGACGTCAACGGCAAGGTGTTCAAGAAAGGGGATATCATCACCCTTGATGGCACCAGTGGCGAAGTTATGGAGGGCAATGTCCCCATGGTTAAACCTGAGATGACCGGTGATTTTTCCTCCATCATGGGATGGGTGGACAAATTCCGGCGCATGAAGGTGCGTGCCAACGCGGACACTCCGGGGGATGCTGCCACCGCCAGGGGTTTTGGAGCTGAAGGGATCGGATTGTGCCGGACCGAGCACATGTTTTTTGAAGCTGACCGGATTATGGCGGTGCGTGAGATGATTCTTGCCGCAGACGTAGAGGGGCGCAAGAAAGCCCTGGCAAAGATCATGCCCATGCAGAAGGAAGATTTTCTCGGGCTGTTCCGTGAGATGAAAGGGTTGCCGGTCACTATTCGCCTGCTGGATCCCCCTTTGCACGAGTTTCTTCCCCACGAAGATAAAGAACTTGAGGCCATTGCCCGCGCCACCGGTACTACGCTGGAAAAGCTCAAGGCTAAACAAGACTCGTTGCACGAGGTTAACCCCATGCTCGGTCATCGTGGCTGCCGTTTAGGGATAACCTTCCCCGAAGTGTACGAAATGCAGGTGCGTGCCATTATGGAAGCAGCATGTGAGCTTGTGGTCAACGAAGGGTACACCATCGTACCGGAGATCATGATCCCGCTTATAGTGGAGGAGAAAGAGCTCGAAATTCTGCGCCAGGATGCCGAGCGCGTTGCTAATGCGGTTATTGCGCAGTACAATACCAAAATTGAATACCTGATCGGCACCATGATCGAGTTACCGCGTGCAGTCCTTACTGCCGAGCGGATTGCGCGCCACGCCCAGTTTTTCTCCTTTGGCACCAATGACCTGACCCAGACCACCTATGGTCTGTCCCGCGATGATGCGGGTACGTTCCTCCCTTACTATGTCGAGCGGGAGATCTTCCCCGAAGACCCGTTTGTCGCCTTGGATCAAACCGGGGTTGGCCAACTGGTGGAGATGGGGTGCATCAAAGGGCGTCAAACCCGCCCGGACATCAAACTGGGTATTTGCGGTGAGCATGGCGGCGAACCCTCCAGCGTGATCTTCTGCCACAAAATCGGCCTTGACTATGTATCCTGCTCTCCGTACCGCGTCCCCATTGCGCGTCTGGCCGCAGCGCACGCTGTTCTGCTGGAAGAGCGGGAGCAGTAGGCGGTTACTTAGTTGCAGCCAGAGCCATAGAGGAGCCATGGAACTCTCATCTATCGCTCTCATTCCCAATACAGCCCGTTCGGTTCTGCAGCATAGCAGCGTTCGGGCTGTATTTTTTGCTGCGCTGGAACAAAAAAAATGCGTGTGCAAGAAGCGCTTAAATGGATCCCTTTTGGAATCTTTAAGGGCCACATTGGAACAGCTATGGAAAATGGTATGGAGCTGAACGTGGGAGCAGCCCCCCTTCTGGAGCAGGTCTGCCCCCTGTGCGGCGGTACCGATACCCAGGTATTTTATCGGGATCCTGCGGGGAAACGCAGACGCAGGGCGCGTCAACCCCTTAACAAGGTGCTGCGCGTTTATTATCGTTGCACCGGCTGCGGGCTGGTGTTTGTCCCCGCGGAGTTTCTCCTCGCTCCGGAGGAGGAAAAGCATATTTACGCGCAACATCAGAATTCGCGCGCTGACCCGGGGTATTGCCGCTTTCTGGCGCAGCTCTGTGAGCCCATGTGCACGCGCCTTCCTCCGCGCGCGCGCGGACTTGATTTTGGTAGTGGACCGCAGCCGGTCCTGGCCGCGCTGTTTGAAGCGCGTGGGCATCAGATGAACATCTATGACCCGTACTACGCGCCAGAGCGGCGGGTTTTGCTCCAGACCTACGATTTTATCACTTGCAGCGAAGTTATTGAACATATCTACGCCCCGGCGGAGCCGCTGGATAGGCTCTGGGGCAGCCTTGTCCCCGGTGGCTTGTTGGGGATCATGACCTCCATGGTGCCAGATGCTGGAGATTTTGCCACCTGGAGATACAAGGATGACCCTACCCATGTGCGTTTCTACTCCAGGCGCACGTTTGAATGGTTGGCGCGAAAATGGAGCGCCCCGGTCGAATTTGTGGAGCGTGGGGTCGTTATTTTTGCCAAAGAGTGAACGCTTGTCGGCGTGGCACTCCATTCAGCAGAGGAGAGCCCGCAGGTTTAAACGGAGTCTTCCGGGGAGTCTTCCGGCGGATTTTGCAACATTTCATCATGTTCATCCATATCCCACGGCAGCACCCCAGGAGAAACATGGAGAAAATGCAGATATTTCTCAAATTGGCCGAGGATATCGTCAATAATCTGATCACCCTCGAATCCGTAAATATCGTACGACTGCCCGCCTCGGCGTAAAAACACTTCGGCGCGGTAATAATGGCGCATCTGGTTTTCAGCGCCGGGGATCTCCGGGTAGGCAAAGTCCGGTATGAGATATTCACGCATGCGGATGTCATAGATAAAGTCGAGCTGGCTCCCCCGCACAACTTCGAGATAAGCGCGCCCGTTTTCTTCCTCAAGGGTAACTGTAGCTTCCCAGCCCTGCGCGCGCAGTTCGTCGCGTACGCGGTTCATGCTTTGGATTACGGTGCCGCGAATAAACGTCATGATATCTTCCTGACTCTGGAAATGTACCATCTCTGCCAGGCGTGCCTTCCATCCCCCTTTGTGTTTATCCGCGCCATGGTGTTCGCGCTGCATGTAATTCTGCAGACTGGCTTCAGTATGACCTTCAATAGTAAGGGCGCGCCACATCCCCAGCGCAGCTATGAGGATGATTATGGTAAACGGCAGCGCCGTTGCTATCGCCATGGCTTGCAGCGCCTTCAAGCCGCCAGCCACCAGCAGAACCGCAGCTACAACCCCTTCGGTAATCGCCCAGAACGAGCGGTGCCATACCGGAGATTCTTCCCCTTTGCCGCCGGCGGAAAGAGAATCGATAACCAGGGAGCCAGAGTCAGATGAGGTGACGAAAAAAGTGATGATCAAAAATACCGAGATAAACGAAATTAGTGCTGACCAGGGCAGCCGTTCATATAGTTTGAACAACGCTATGGCCTGATTGCTCTGTACCTGGGTGATAAGCTCGGTGTAGCCCTGCTCCATAATCATATGCAAAGCGGTATCGCCGAAGACAGAAAACCATAGAAACGTAAACAGCGAGGGTACGAGCATAACCCCGAAAACAAACTGGCGAATGGTACGCCCCCGACTGATTTTTGCGATAAACAGGCCGACAAACGGAGACCATGCAATGGTCCAGCCGAAGATAAACAGGGTCCAGTTGCCGATCCAGTCATTGCGTACGTAGGCCTGCAGGTTGAAGGTGCGTTCAATGATATTGTTGAGATAGCTGCCGGTGTTCTGCAAAAATGTTTCCAGAATAAATAGCGTGGGGCCGACGATAAACACAAAGGTCATAACTGTAATGGCCAGCACCATGTTGAGAATCGACAGGCGCTTGATCCCTTTGTCCATGCCGGCCAGCACCGATGCCAGCGCGGCAGTGGTGATCAGAATTATAGCTATAACCTGCACCGTAATGGATACCGGAATCTGCGGCCATAGATAGTTTATGCCGGCATTTATCTGGGCCACCGAGAGCCCCAGAGATGTTGCGACCCCGAACAGGGTGCCCAGAATAGCAAACACATCCACAGCGTGCCCGATCGGCCCGTAAATCTTGTCTCCGATGAGGGGATACAGGGTAGACCGCATGGAGAGGGGCAGCCCGTGGCGAAAAGAGAAATAAGCCAACACCAGCCCAACCAGGCCATAGATTGCCCAGATGTGCAGACCCCAGTGAAAGAAGGCAATCTGCATGGCCTGTTGCGCTGAACCTACCGTGGCGGCAGCTCCAGCCGGGGGCTCCGCATAATGGAGCACAGGCTCAGCGACACCAAAAAACAGCAGGGCGATGCCGTATCCGGCGGAGAACAGCATGGCAAACCACACCGGAAAACTGTATTGGGGTTCGGCATGGTCAGGCCCGAGCTTGATCTTTCCCCAACTTGACAGGGCGATCAGAACGATGAATACCAGGAATATGGCAACTGCCAGCATATAAAACCAGCCGAAGGTGCGGGTAATGAAATTCAGCGCTGCAGCAAAGGCAGCCCCGGCCAGTTCTGGATTGCTGATGGTTCCGGTTACAAGCAGGAAGATCACCACCACGGCGGGGATAAATACCGGCAGAGTAATGGAAGCGTGCCAAGTTTTTTTACCAGGCATGAAGTCTCCTTTTGCGGCGCTGGATGTTGCAGTGAATCTTGAAAGGCGTTCTTCAGTAGAGAAATGACCGCTGGGGTCGCATTGACCGTGAATTATATAGAGTACTAACATGTAATTTAAGACTAATCCACCCTGCACCGGCACAAAAAACCTATTGATGCATAGATCTGCGCCACAAAAAATCCCTGTTTTAAGCAGAACGAAGCGGTTTAATCTGGAAGAAAAAATGGATAGATATTGCTGGCACCGCATCGGGTTTATGTGGTAGGTAGGGCGTGCGCAAGGCGCCTGGTTAGTTCGAGATATGTTCCGCCGGGCATGGAAACTATTGATACCTGCTCAGGTTTAAGAGGTGACGGTCAATGTTTAATTTGTCGGAAAAAGGGCATGGCATTCGTGCCATGTTTGATGAGATAGCGCCGCGCTATGATTTGCTTAACCGGGTGCTTTCCTTCGGTATAGATCGACGCTGGCGGCGTTTTGCCGTGGGCCAGTTGGATATCCCGCCGGGTGGCAAGGTGTTGGATATGGCGACCGGGACTGGAGATGTAGCGCTGGAAATTGCGGCGCGCACTCCCGATTCGGTGCAGATTGTTGGGGAAGATCTGACTCAGGGAATGTTGATTCAGGGGCACAAAAAGATTGCCGCCTCACCATATGCGCACAGAATACATCTGGTCAATGCGCCGTGCGAAGCGATCCCACACCCTGACGCGGTTTTTGATGGGGTCACCATCGCCTTCGGGATCAGAAACGTGGTTGAGCGTGAGGCCGGACTGCGCGAGATGTGTCGGGTGCTGAAGCCTGGAGGGCGCGCTGTGATCCTTGAGTTCTCTCAGCCCCGCAGTCGCGTGTTCGGGGCGGTGTATGACGTGTATTTCAACCGCGTTCTCCCCTTTATCGCCGGACTTTTATCGACCCGCTCCGCCTACAGGTATCTGCCTGATTCGGTGGCAGCATTCCCTCCCCGGGAGGAGTTCGGGGCCATGATGGAAGCGGCCGGTTTTACTGCGGTGCGCTGGCATGATCTCACCTTTGGGATCGCCAGCGTCTATGTCGGCACCCGCCCTGTACGGCACGGATAAACCAGAAGCGGTTATCCTGCTTGATCCTATTGAGAGGGAGAAGCTATTCCGTCAGCTCTTCCAGGGCAGGGTCGGGTTTATCCCTTTGGCGCAAAATAACCTTGCCCGGGGAAGTTAACGTTGTGCCCGGCAGAGTTATCGTGCGCTTCAGGATACCTAATATCTGATTTGATACACTCGAAAGGGGCTTCATACTGACTATGGGGTCCTGCACCGGGCCACTGATGTCAAACTCCACCGTAATAAGCGTGTTCTTGTCTCCAGTCAGTAACCAGCCGGCAACAGGTATTTTGGAAAATATACTATCCACCGTTCCCAGTGGATTGACCCCCATCTCTACATCAAAGCGCATCTGCACCAGGGAGAAATTGCCGCTCAGAGCCAGGTTCATGGCTTCGCTGCGGATTAAGAGGTTGTCGGAAAAGAGGACGCCATGTTCCATGCTCAAATCGGCGCTGAGATGGTTGAACGGCATCCCCTCCACCGCCATATCCGGCAGGCGCATTTTAAATAACTGCGCCACGTTGAGCAGAGAAAATGCCTTGGAGAGAAATTTGAATTTGCGTAACACCCCATTACTGATTTCCATCTTGAACATTCCATCTGCGTTGGGGATAAATTGAGATCCAAGGGGGCCGTGCAGTAAAAATGCTCCAGTCAGGCTTCCGGTAATCAAGCCTAAATCTTTAAAAATCTGTGAGTAAACCTTGTCAGCATCTATGTTGTTCAAGTTCCCCCTGATTTTTATATAGCCAGCATTGGTATGCAGCAAAACCTGACCAGAGCCGGTGCCGGCATCGGCGCGAAACGTTAGGGGTTCAATCCGCAGCTGCCCCTCCTGGAGATTGATTGTCCCGGTGGCTTGTTGAAAGCCAAACCCTGAAAACAGCCCCGTGTCAACGCTGGCCTGGATAAACATGGTTTCATCAAAGGGCAGCGTCGGCGCAATCCCGCTGGTGGGGGCCGTATCGGGTTGTTGCGCTGTATCATCTTCTTCTGAACTCCACAGGGCAATCACCTCGTCGATGTCAGCGTAGGGCGCGTGGATGTCAAGATCCAGCTCCGGAGGGGAAAATCGGAGCGTTCCGCTGACATCGGCATGAGTGCCTTGCTCCAGGTCAACACTTGCGCTGATAAAATCGATCCCTGCTGCATGAATCTTCAGGTGGCCGCGCAGATTGTGCAGCAGCGCTTCTTTTGAGCTGAATATCAGGTCATTGGCCACAACCTCGTCGCCAAAGGCATGAATGTCGGCAACAGGGCTGCGCAGATCGGCAATAGATGCCGCCGCTTCCATGCTGGAAGAATCCTCCCCCAGTTTCAGCTTTAGCGCAGGTGCAGTGACACGCAGATTGTCCAGCTGGACTTGACCATTGATATGGTGGATGCGCGCGAGAATATCGGTCGGGGTTATGTAGCAGTCGTGGAGGGTCAGAGCGCCGTGTCCGCGCCAGTTGGCGGCAGGGGTGTATTCTATGTGATAATCAAGGTCCACCCTGCCGCCGAGCTTCATCGATTCCAGGATGCGGATGCGGCTGCTGAGTGAGTTCAAGTCAAACGCATGCAGCTTGAGGTGCCCCGTTGGCGCCGAGCCGTCCAGGCCTGTACCACTGAAAGTGGCGTCAATTTCAGGAGTGCGCAAGGTGCCATCAGCAAGGTTCCATCCGTGCCATCCGTGCTTGTCACGCTGCATACTGAAGGCTAACTGTGCGGGTTCTGCAGCTTTTTTTATCGGTATCCCGGCAGCTTCAGCGCTGGCATTGCTCAGGTCTATTGCAACCTTGAAGTGATCCAGTTCAGTATTCCATTCCCCTTGGAGGTCCAGAATCGCATCAGCCGCAAAGGTGGGGGTGTCCCATTGCAGGCGCGAACTCCGGATTTTGAGGGTCCGCCCACGGTGTTCCAGGGCGAGGTGGAGCGGTTGCGAACTCTGTGTCAAAGAGGGCCCGGGTATCAAGTCAGGCAGGTCGATATCCCACCGCCCCGATTTTATCCCGGACGCGGCAGGTGGAGCGATAGGGCCGGAGTAGCGCAGATCGACACAGGTTATCGTCCCGGTGCGCAGGCGGTTGCGCAGCTTCGCTTCAGTTTCAGGGAGCCACGGCTGCAGTTTTGCAAGAGAGATGGGGGCGCTGCTGCCCCTGAGTTCAGCGTGGTTGCGCTCCGGGGTCACAGAGATCTCTCCATTAATTTTGAGCAGTGCGCAGGTGAAAGCAAGGTCTGAGATGTTCAGGGTATCGGAAGTGCCGGTAAGAAGTGCACGTATCTCCATGGGGCCCGGAGCTACTTCTGTCCTCGCTTTGTTTTTTGTGTAACTTATATTAAGGGGAAACTGCCTCCCGCCCACTCCGCCAGTTTTACGTGCGCGGATATCTGCTGCCAGTTTCAGCCCCGAAGTGAGACTGCCCTCAATGCTTGCTTCAACGTTCATATCTCCCTCCACTTCCAGACCAGCAAGGGCTGCGGGCAGATATTTATTGATGGCAGCGCTATGGATCGAATTGAGGCGCAGGGAGGTGTGGGTTTCCACTTCGGCAAGGGTGACAGCAGAGGTTGAATTCGCAGCTTCAATGGTTGAGCGCAGCACGATAAGTGTTGCCGGGGGTGTTGGCGGGGCTACTGGCGCCTGGGGGTGGACCTGCAGCAGTGCAGTGACATCCAGACGCAGGGGCGCATGGTTGTTTTTTCGCCGCAGACTTACGTTTGCCTCACTGAATACCATGGTGGGCTGCTGGGGCAGGTGAATCTCAATTCTGGCCTGGTCGCACACGATGTGGTGCCACATTGAAATAGAGGACAAAAACTGGTTCAGCTGCACCGAGGAGAGGAGCTGCATCACGTCCTGGTACGTGAGCGGTTCTGTTTGTCTGTCAGGGGCTGAAAGATGCCAGGAGATCGAAGGTTCGCGCAATTCTGCTTTGGTGGACACGATCTCCCCTTTTAACAAAGGGAGCAGCTCCAGCCGAATATGCAGGCGCGGAGCCTGAAGGGTAAAGGCATCTGTGCGGGAGTGTACCCGGATATCGAGCATGTCAAAGGTTATGCCGTGGCGAAAACCGATGCTGGTGTCTGCGATGTGGATCTCAATGTCGGTGTGCGCGCGCACCTGCTTTGTAACATACGCGACAATATTGTTGCGATTCTGGTGCAGCAGATACACCCCGGCGGCGCTGCCAAGTGCTACAAACATTAAAATAATACCTGTTATTTTAGCTAAACGCCGGAGCATCGGATCTCCTTGTACTCAAGGGAAACTGTCTGTGCCTGCGGGGTTGTATTTACGTTTTTCTGTTTGCGAAGCAGTGGCATGTACGAATTTTAGCGAGCATGGCGGGGATAGCCGGCGCAAGGTAATTTACAATGCTGCCCACCCCTTGTTAATATGCACCGGATCAGCATAACTGTATATGCTGAAAATATAGCAGAATTGGTAGGTAAATGAAAATAAGACGACTGGAAATAGTGGGCTTCAAATCGTTTGTGGAGCGCACGGTATTTACCTTTGACGCCGGAATCAGCGCGGTCTTGGGACCTAACGGCTGCGGCAAAAGCAATGTTGTCGATGCGGTGCGCTGGGTAATGGGAGAGCAGAGCGCTTCTAACCTGCGGGGGCAGGCAATGGAAGATGTGATTTTTGCCGGCAGTGACTCACGCCGACCCTACGGCATGGCCGAAGTGAGTCTGACGTTCGAGAACAGTGGCACCCTTGAACATCCACCTATAGCCCACCCGTTGGTGAAAGAATATGCCGAAATCATGCTGACCAGACGCCTGTATCGCAGCGGCGAGAGTGAGTACCTGCTTAACAAGACACCCTGTCGGCTTAAGGACATAACTGAGTTGTTTCTCGATACCGGCGTGGGGGCGCGCGCATATTCAATTATTGAACAGGGCAAAGTGGCGACAGTACTGCAGGCCCGCCCGGAAGAACGCAGAAGCCTGATAGAGGAAGTCGCCGGGATCAGTAAATATAAGGTGCGGCGCAAGGCAGCGTTGCGCAAAATAGAGGCGGCTCAGCTCAACTTGCAGCGGGTAGACGATATTGTCACTGAAGTGGGGGAGCGTTTGCAGGGCCTTGAGCGTCAAGCCAAAGAAGCGCGTGAATTCCGTGAATTGCGCGGGCGTCTGCGGAAGCTGGACATGGGCTTGAGGTTGAAACAGCGCCAGGATTTAAGCAAACAGAATGCCGAATTAACCAAACGCGAAGAGCAGTGCAGCATAGAGGTGGAGCGAGTTGAGGTGTCCCTGCACCAGTTCAATCTTGAGTTGGAGCGCGCCCGGCTTGAACGCGATGAAGCCGAAAACCTCCTTGCACAGAAAAAACACCATGTGCATGCCGGGCGCAATGAGCTGCAGGAGTATGAAAACAACTGCACCCTTGTACGGCAGCAACTTCTCAGTCATGCCCGCTACAAAGAGGAAGCCGAGGAGGAGAAACGGCAGCTGGAAGGACAGCTGGGCGAGGATCAGCACCGTCTTGCTGTGCTGTGTAGGCAACGCGAAGAACACGAACAACAGACCGAGCAGATGCGCTCTGAGCATGAGCAGGCGCGCAAAGCACTGGATGAGGTGATCGCGGCGGAACAGTTGCTCAGTGGCCAAGTGAAGGCAGAACGGGAGGGGT
>CAYUJC010000077.1:8373-12262 GCA_964444945.1 uncultured Desulfuromonas sp. | reverse complement strand
CTGCGCAGATGGGCAAAGCTGTTATAATTGCAGTGAGGACAACGCATAACTTCTCCATTTTATGCACCATGGCGCCAACACCCTGGACGCTCAACAGGAGCTCAACCTCTGGGCTGAGGGGATGTTCCGGTGTCTCCATACAGATATTGCAACACTGTGCTGACCGCAAAACCAGCAGTTTCGGTGCGCAAGATCCGGGGGCCAAAACGCACGGGAACAAACCCGTAGGCGCGCGCTAACGCTATATCATCCGCCGCAAGCCCCCCTTCTGGTCCGATTAAAACTGCAATCGTACCTCGACCATGCTCCTCTCCATGTTCCAGCTTCGCAGGGAGCATCGCGCTCAATTCAGTCTCGGCTTCCTCCCACAGCACCAGGCGTAACCCGGCGGTGCATCGCTGCAGGGCAGTCTCCAGCGAGGCTGGCTTCTCCACCTTCGGCACCCAGCTGCGTCCCGACTGGCGCGCAGCCTCCTGCACAATCTTTTCCCAGCGCTGGCGTTTTTTATCTTCTTTGTCGCGCGCAATGCGCCCCTGACAGCGCTGAGTATACACCGGCACAAAACGACTCACCCCGAGCTCGGTATTTTTCTGCAGCACCAGGTCAAAACGTTCCCCTTTAGGCATCCCCTGCAGCAGCTCGATGGAGACAGCTGTTTCCGCTTCGGTACGCTGTTCAAGAACACGCACCCGCACTTTTTTGGCATTACCCTCTTCAAGCGCAACCCGCCAGCAGCGCCCGGCACCATCGCACAGATCAAAGATCTCTGCGGGGCGCAGGCGCAATACCGTTACAATATGATGGGATATTTCCGCAGGAAGCTCAAGGGTTGGAGCCAGCTCGTCCAGGTGTGACACATAGAAGCGGCGCATCAGACTGTTCTGCGGTACTTGATGCACGCCCATTCTTCGGCATAGTCAATCACCGCAGGCGTAGCAAAACGGGAAGAAAAGGCGGCGGTGACATAATCTACCTTCTCGCGCAGAATCCCGGAAAGAACCAGATATCCTCCGGGAGCCACGCGCGCGCAGAGCTCAGATGCAAGGCGCACGTTTTCCTCCGCCAGAATATTTGCTACCACCAGATCAAAGGCTCCACCTATATCCTGCACCAGCTCAAGGGTCACCTCTATCCGCTCGGCACAAGCATTAAGCGCGGCATTTTCCTGTGCCGTCTGTACCGCTACCGGATCTATATCGCAGGCAACCACATGCTCTGCCCCCAGGGCTGCCCCGGCTATCGCCAGGATGCCCGACCCGGTTCCGACATCGAGAATGCGCCTGGCTGCGTGACCTGAATCGTGCAGGTGGGCAATGAACTCAAGGCACAGACGCGTGGTGCCGTGGGTGCCAGTGCCAAACGCCATGCCGGGATCCAGGGTTACAATCACGGCAGCGGTAAACCGGGTTTGCTCCCAACTCGGTTTAATCACCAGTTTTTTGCCGATGCGCACCGCGCTGAAATACTGCTTCCAGCCTTCGGCCCAATCCTGATTGCCGATCTGGCGCCAGGCCAGATGAATACCCGCAACGCGCAGCGCTGGCACCTCTTCAAGCACACGGGTATGGATGGCATTAAGCAGTGGATCTATCGGGGTGTCCGCAGGGAAAAAAGCCTTGATAGCGTAGGTGGCCGAGTTGATCTCGTCAGGGTCAGGAACTATAAAAGTGTCGAGTTTCCGCTCCTCTACGATAACCCCTGTACTCCCCATGGCGACCAACACCTCACACACTGCGTCGGTGCTGGAGACAGGAATAGTACAGGATATTTCATACCAGTTTTCAGTCATTTTGCTTATGTAACAAATCGAAACCGGAAAGGCAATGGAAGAGAACAACAGGAACCCTGCAGAAAAGCGACCTCAGACCGATAAAAGCCATTAAAAGGTGGCCGAAAGACAATTAGCAAAAAATTTCAATGAAATTTCTTGACAGCGCCCTAAAAATGGGGATACTTGTTACCCCGGACTAATGAGGGCAGGGGCGCTACACTGGTGTACTTTTACCAAATCAGGTAATTATACGTTAAATACCACCCCCGCCGGCCACTAAGTCCTAACAACCAAGGACAACTGAGAATTTCAAGCACTGAACGTACGGAGATTCAACAGACGCCACAGCTTCAAGTAAACGTACATTTAATGCCGACTTTCTTGCATAACCACCTTTTTCTGTTATAGAAAACTAAGCGGTATAATTAAATGCCGCCATCTATAGAGACAAATATGAGCGCTGGCAAAAAAATCCTGCTCCTCTCCGATGCGACCGGCGAAACAGCAGAAAAAATGGTCTCTGCGGCATTAACCCAGTTTCAGCATCGAGAATCTCAGGTAACCAGAGTCAGCAATGTGCGGAGTAAAAATCAGGTATATGCCGCTCTGGACAAAGCGGCACAGCAGCAGGCCATGGTGATTTACACAATGGTCAACCGGGAGCTGTCGCGGCTGGTACATGAAGAGTGCAGCGCCATGGGCTTGATCAGTGTAGACATTATCACCCCACTGCTGGTGCGCCTGTCAGAATTTCTGGGGACAACTCCAAACGAAACCCCGGGGTTGCTCCACAGTGTCGATGACGACTATTTCCGCCGCATCGACGCCATAGAGTTCACCGTGCGCAATGATGACGGGCAGGAAACCCGCTTTCTCAACAAAGCGGATATTGTCCTGGTGGGGGTGTCACGCACAAGCAAAACCCCTCTCTCCATCTACCTGGCGCATCGAGGGTGGAAAGTAGCCAACATTCCGCTGGTGAGCGGCATCGCCCCTCCGCCAGAGCTTTTAACCCTGGAACACAATCGCGTAGCCGGGCTGTTAATCAAGCCTGAACGGCTGGTTGAACTTCGCGCCGCGCGGCTGCGCAATTTCGGACTAAATCCGCGCGAGGCCTATGCCCAGTTCGAACAGATTGAAGAGGAACTTCAGAGCGCCAGGAAATTTTTCCGCCGCCAGAAGTGGGCCATTGTAGATGTCACCGGCAAGGCGGTTGAAGAGACCGCCAATGAAGTACTGGTAAAACTGAAGATGATCTGAGCCTTTAAGGAAGGCATAAGGCAGCATCCACAGCCATTACCCGGTTTGTGGACGTTTCTACTAATCTCAAAACCCCGCTACAGAGGATACGGCACCCACCATTGCCTTCTACCCTGAAGCCAAAACACCGAACCAACTTAAAAGGAGCCAGAAACTATGAAAATTCTAGTTGTTGAAGATGAAAAAAAGGTAGCCAGCTTTATTAAGCGCGGCCTGGAAGAGGAATCTTTTTCCGTAGACATCGCAGCCAATGGTGAAGAGGGGCTGTACATGGCCGAGGCGAACCGCTACGACTTGGTCCTTATGGATATCATGCTGCCCAAAAAAGACGGCCTCACCGTTATCCGGGAACTGCGTGAGAAGGGGATCAAGACCCCTATTTTGTGCCTGACTGCTAAAGACAATGTTGATGACATCGTGGCTGGCCTCGACAGCGGCAGCGACGACTATCTCACCAAACCCTTTGCCTTTGCCGAGTTGCTCGCCCGGGTTCGCGCTCTGGTACGGCGTAGCGGTGAAGACCGGGGCGCGGAGATCTTCTTTGCCGATCTGCGCCTTGATCCGGTAACCCACAAAGTGTGGCGCGGTGATAAAGAGATTGACCTGACTGCCAAGGAGTATGGCTTGCTCGAATACTTCATGCGCTCTCCCAACCAGGTGCTGACCCGTACCATGATCGCCGAGCACGTGTGGGATTATACCTTTGATTCGTTTACCAACATCATCGATGTATACGTCAACTATCTGCGTAAAAAGATCGACAAAGACTATGACAAGAAACTAATCCATACCATCCGCGGTGTCGGGTATGTTCTCAAGGAAGTTTGACTTCTGCCTGCGCAGTAAAACCGCGCTCGG
>CAYUJC010000077.1:0-8273 GCA_964444945.1 uncultured Desulfuromonas sp. | reverse complement strand
ATTCGCCAGTTTTCCGGCGATGCCTCGCACGAACTGCGCACCCCTCTGACCATCATGCGCGGAGAAACCGAGGTAGCCCTGCGCTGGGGTAAAACTGCGGAGGATTATCGCAGCACCCTGATATCCAACATGGAGGAGATAGAGCGCATGGGGCGGATCATAGAAGATCTGCTGACCCTGGCCAAAAGTGAATCGGGGAAGTTACCCTTATCTATCAGCCACTTGAGCCTGAGCGACCTGCTGCAGGAGATGTATGTGCAGGCACGGAAGCTCGCGGCAGACAAAAACATTGAGGTCCATCTGCAGCACAAGGTTGACAAAGAGATCTGGCTCAACGGAGATGACTTGCGCCTGCGCCAACTGTTCTGGAATCTGCTCAGCAACGCGCTGCGCTACACCCCGGAGCATGGCACTATCTGCATTAAGCTCGAATGTACCGCAACTTCCGCCATTGTCTCAATTCAGGACACCGGTATCGGCATTGAACCCGAACATATCGAACATATTTTTGAACGCTTCTACCGCACCGATGTCGCGCGTAACCGTACCCACGGTGGAACCGGCCTGGGGCTGGCCATTGCAAAATGGATCGTGGAATCCCACCATGGCAGCATCCATGTCGAATCTGCAGTCGATGTCGGCAGCACCTTTGAGGTAACCCTGCCGCTGGATTGGGACAATGGGGCCGCGCCACCCGCCCCCCTTCCACTTAAGCCCTGAAGAGCCTTGGTGCCACAAAGGAGTATGCTCTCTCCCTGCCCTGTTGCCTCCACCCGCAAAGTCTGCTAAATATCTGACCCAACACTGCGCCATCTAGCACATAACCGTAACTCACAGGGTGAGGAAACCTCCATGCGCCATCTGCGTTTTTGTCTTCTACTGAGCCTGCTCTGCGCCTTCTCTTCCCCCGCTGCCGGCACAGGTGGTCCCGGGAGACCCGACTTTGTCGGTCTGAGCAAGGAGCTCAAGCCCGCCGTCGTCAATATCAGCACCTTGCGCACCAACGCCGAAGCTGCCAGCACAGGTGGCGGCTCGACCATGCTGCATGACTTTCTCGACAGCCTCATCCCGGCGCGGGGGAACAAGCCCAGCACCCACCATTATCTTGGCTCGGGATTTATCATCTCGGCGGATGGGTACGTGCTTACCAATAAGCATGTGGTCGATGACGCACGCAAGGTGACTGTGAAAATCTCCGACGGCCAAACCTTCCCAGCCACCATTGTCGGTACGGATCAGCAGTTGGATATTGCGCTGCTGAAGATAAACACAGCGACGCAGCTGCCCACGGTCACGCTAGGAGACAGCAACAAGCTCGAAGTTGGGCAATGGGTTCTGGCCATCGGCAACCCCTTCGGGCTGGAGCAGACGGTCACGGCGGGGATTGTCTCCGCCAAGGGGCGCGTAATCGGGGCCGGTCCGTACGACAACTTCATCCAGACTGATGCCTCCATCAACCCGGGCAACTCCGGCGGGCCGCTGTTTAACACCAATGCTGAAGTGGTGGGGATAAACACCGCAATCGTGGCGTATGGACACGGGATCGGCTTTGCCACTCCCATCAATTCCGTCACGGCCATTTTGCCGCAGCTGCGCCACAACGGGCATGTAACCAGGGGTTGGCTCGGGCTCACCGTCCAGAATATCACCCCGGCGCTGGCTGAATCCTTTGCCCTGCAGAATACCCACGGCGCCCTGGTCTCTGCGGTACACGCTTCCTCTCCGGCGGCAAAGGCCGGGATACAACCCGCAGACATTGTCGTGACGTTTAATGATCAGGAGATAAAGCAGATCAACGATCTTTCCTGTCTCGCGGCGCAGATTCCCCTTGGAGAGAGGGTCGCCCTTACCATCCTGCGGCAGGGTGAAAAATGGCAGACGCAGGTGGAAATTATCGCGCAGGCCGTGCCCGCTCCACCCCAGCCTGAAGCTCCCCCGACAGATGCAGCCGCGCAGCCAGAGCCCCCTGCTTCATTAGGGTTGACCCTGCACAACATCACCCTTGACCTCCGGCGCCAATACGGCATCCTGGCAAATCACGGCGCGGTGATAACCTCGATTATTCCCGCCTCTCCCGCAGCAGGGACCAGTCTGGCTCCCGGCGATGTCATTCTGGAATACAACCAGGTTCCGGTAAATAACGCGTTTGAACTGCTACATGCGGCACGCCAGGAGAGCGAGGCTCAAGCCGCGAGCGTGCGGCTTCTGGTCCAACGCGGGGAAACTCTGTTTTTTGTCGGGATCTCCCGCCGGGAGTAGTTGCGCAGACATAACATATCTGTGGGTTTACACAGTGTGTAAATCCAGACGCTGTGATAATTTTTCGCTATGCGAATAAAACTAAAACATCAGGTATTCATGGCCCCGGCTACCGTTTTACTCATTGCGGGAATGCTGCTGATCTTCATGCAGTATACCTACTGGGATCTATCGGTAAAACGGCGCCAAGCCAGCGATCTGGGCAAGTCATTTATCGCTCTGGCCGAAGCAGATCTGGCGGCAAAGCGTATCCAGGGATTGGCGCTGTCGCTCCGGCATAACTTTACCATCGACACCAGCCGTCTGGAAGAGATGGATATGCTCTATTCCCATCTCGCTGATGCGCTGGAACGCTCTGCCACCTATCTGGAGATTGAGCCTGAGCGCCTGCATAGCCTAAGACAGATCGTCGCCAGACTCAATCCCGAAGAGGGTGTTGACACCGATCGTTTTCTCGCTACCCTGGATATCCTCCGCCCCCAGCTGGTGCATCTGATAGAAAAAGCACGCAGTCAACGCGGGAAGCTCAAGAGCCTGCGCAATCAGAGTATGGATGAGCTGGTGGCGCGCACCACCCGGGTTTCACTCGTTGTCATGAGTGTCGCCATCGGCATCGGCATTCTCCTCTCCTGGTTTTTTTCGCGCCGTATTCTGCGCCGGATTCAAGTGCTCTCCAACGGGGCCAACAATCTGCTGCGCGGAGAGAGTTCCCAGACCGCTTCACCGGAAACCATCAGCGACGAACTGGATGATTTGACCGTATCCCTCAACACCATGGCGGACAAACTTGTCCGCGTAGTGGGAGCAGAAAAACTACTGCAGGGGGCTGAAGATGAGCGCAGGCGCATTGCCCGCGACCTGCACGACCAGACCCTGGCCGATCTTTCCAACGTGCTGCGCGACATCCAGAGTCTCAAGCAGGATAATTCCTGCCGCGCTGCAGTAGAAGAACTGGAGGCCCGCCTCCAGGGGACGATCAACAACCTGCGTGAGGTGATGGATGATCTGCATCCCCAGACCCTGGACGTCCTCGGTCTGACCGCTGCCCTTGAAGCACATCTGGCGAGTCATGAAAAATACAGCAACATCGAAGCCAACTTTTTTGCCTCCTGTGCCGCCGAGGAGCTGGATCTGCCCAAAACAACACAGCTGCAACTGTACCGCATTATCTCTGAAGCGGTGCACAATGTGTACAAACACGCTGATGCCACCAGGCTTGAGCTCACCTTTGACTGTACCGATACTGAGCTCATTCTGACCGTAGAAGATAACGGGCGCGGGTTTGAAGCACGCCCTGATTCCGGCGGCAGGGGTCTGCACAACATCCAGGAGCGCGCCCGCATCATTGGCGCGCACTACAAATGGAAACCATCCCGCTTCTCTTCCGGCACCTGTTTTGAACTCAGCTTGCCACTCCAACAAGCAGAAACACCCCCTAGCTGAAAGATGAATCAGGCCTGGCTGAGGCGAGCGCTATTTGCGTAATTGGTTAACTTAAGGAGCTATCCATGAAAACCATTCGGGTTATTATTGCTGAAGACAGCCCCAGAGATTATGAATTTCTCGAACAACTGCTGCTCAACTCCTCTCAAGCTAAATTTGATATTGTGCGCGCTGCTGATGGAGATGCCGCCCTGCAGCTGGCCCTGAAGATGGAAAACCCTCTGGTGGTAAGTGACATCCAGATGCCGGGACTCAATGGCATTGATTTCGCCAAAGCACTGTGGAAGGAAAAGCCGCAGGCGCGCATTGTGTTCTGGAGTCAGTTCAAAGATGAGATGTATATCCGCGCCTTGCTAAAGATTGTGCCGCCAGAAACCGTATATGGCTACATCCTCAAGTCCAATACGGCAGAGAGAATTGCCGCAGCGGTAACCACCGTTCTGCTGGATGAACAGTGCTGGATCGATCCGGAGGTGCGCAAGGTGCAGGGCCGCAGCGGTCACACCCAGACCGGGCTGTCAGATATTGAGTTCGAGGCCCTGCTGGATATATCCCTCGGTCTCACGGATAACCTCATAGCCCAGCGCCGCTATCTGTCCCGCCGCGGCGTGCAAAGTCGACTCAATTCGCTGTACAACAAATTGTGTATCGACCAGGAGCAGTTTCAGACGGAAAAAGTGGGCGATGCGTTCAATCCGCGGAACCGCGCGGTGGCGGTGGCGATTCAACGGGGCCTTATCAACGCATTCGCCATGGAGCATGAAGAGGCGCAGCTGCAGCAATGGCTGGCAACCTTTAAAAAACGCCACAAAATCTCCTGACCCCTCCCACCAGCGCCTCTCTTTGACCGCCGACCTACTTGCTCTGCTGTCGATAGCGGCGCACAGCGTTGTTGTGTTCACGCAGGGTTCTGGAGAAGTGGTGCCCGCCATCGTGGGTAGCCACAAAGTACAGGGCATCATCATCTGCGGGGAACGCTGCGGCTTGGAGCGCCGCCATCCCCGGGCTCGCTATTGGCCCTGGGGGCAGCCCGAACACAACATAGGTATTGTACGGATGGACCACCCGCAGATCTGCGCGGGTGAGGGGAGCGCCGAAAGCGTCCAGCGCATAGACCACCGTTGGATCGGCCTGCAGACGCATGTTGCGCTGCAGGCGATTATGAAACACGGCGGAGATCCGCGCCATTTCTGCATCATTGGCAGCCTCTTTCTGAATGATCGAGGCCAGCGTAATCAAGGCATGCGCATCGAGTCCATTGTGCGCTGCACCCTCCAGCAGTTCCGGCTCCAGCTGTTTTTGCATCTGGGTCACCATAGTCTTCAGGATCGTAGCCTCACTGGTTCCAGGGGCAAAATGGTATGTTTCTGGAAATAGATATCCCTCAAGTTGCGCCACCTCCAGCCCCAGCGCGGCGATAAAGTCGCGGTCCTGCAGCAGCTGCATATAGCGCTCACTGCGCCCCAGCCCGGCCGCGCTACAGCGCGCCGCGATCTCCGCTGCATTCAGCCCCTCAGGGATGGTACAGCTTAGCAATTCCCCCTTGCCGCTATGCAGCGTCGCCAGCACTTTGATGGGGGTATTCCTCCCGAAAAACCGGTACACGCCGGCCTGAATACCACGATCCACCCCCTGCAGGCGTGCCAGCAGGCGCAACGCGCGCGCATCTGCCACCACCCCCGCATTCTCCAGTTCACGCGCTACCGAGATAAACGCCCGCCCTGGTTCGATCTCCAGCACATAGGGGTGCGGCATCACAACCGGGCGCAGACTGAACCACGTCAACACCCCGGCCGGAATCCCCACCAGCACAATCGCCCCTACCGCAATGGCGAGCAGCATATTTCGGGTTCCAGACATCGATATCCTCCCCTTTTGCGGGGTTAAAAACTGAAGCGGTTCTCCGTTCCCCGCCGCAGGCGCTCGATATTGGCACGGTGGCGATACACAACCACTGCCGCAATCACACAGGTGAGCAGCACCAGACTCCAGGTGTATCCACCCCCGAGCACCGCTAACGGCAACACCGCAGCTGCACTTATAGAAGCCAAGGACACATAGCGCCAGCGCCACAACACCAGGACAAAAACCCCAAACGAGGGGAGCAGCGCCAGCGGCGCCAAGACCAGAAACACGCCGAGCGCCGTCGCTACCCCTTTGCCCCCCTTAAAGCGCAGATACACCGGATAACAATGCCCACCAAACAAGGCCAATGCCGCAAGCGCAAGCACTGGCGTCTCTGCCCCCGGAGCATTTATCACCCCGCTTTCGAGCAGATATCGCAGCAACAGCAGTGGGACCATCCCTTTAAGAATATCCAGAATAAGGGTAAGAATTCCCAGACGCTTGCCCGCGACGCGGTACACATTGGTCGCACCCACGTTGCCACTGCCCTGGCGCCTGATATCGGTAACCCCCGCCATCCGGGTGAGAATGACCCCACTTGGAACCGCACCGATCAGATACGCTGCCACCACAATCCAAACTATCACCATTGCATCATTTCCTCATCCTTAAAGCCAATCCATTCCACCCCATAAGTCTCTTTGGCCTCTGCGGTGTTGGTTATTTCCTCTATCGAGCAGGGAAGTTTCCCCTGCTTCGATGCGCGAAGCGAAAAAACCAAAGCCCCACTGCCGAAAAGGCGGTAGGGCTGAAGGTATGGCTTTTTCATATGGCATGCGCTAAAAATGGTCGGGATGAGAGGATTTGAACCTCCGGCCCCCTGCTCCCGAAGCAGGTGCGCTACCAGGCTGCGCTACATCCCGTTTTTGACTCTATCTTTTTAACTTATTTTACGCAGATACCTGTGGCTGATTCGTTGCTGCTTTTACCACGGGGCCACTTAAAAATCAAGCAGGATTCTGGCACTAACTACCCCCCAACCATCCGGTGAACCAGATTTCGCCCATACCAATTTCGCAGCTTCTGTGCGCCTCTGGAGGCAACCTTAGCCACACTGCGTGCTGCTAGCTACTGCGGCGGCTGCACAACAGGTCCACCAGCATACATGCCACCCCCAGGGTGATGGCGGAATCAGCGACGTTAAACGCAGGCCAATGATGCTGATACCAGTGAACATCGATGAAGTCGATCACCGCCCCAAAGCGCAGCCGATCAATGAGATTACCCAAGGCCCCAGGCAGCACCAGTATCAGCCCCAGCCTCAACCAACGTTGCTGCGGTTCGAGCCGGGGGAGCATCCACACAATGGCTGCAATAGCCAGTAGCGCAATGGCGGACAGAAACGGTACCCGGATGGCGCTGTCGG
Source organism: uncultured Desulfuromonas sp. (assembly GCA_964444945.1). Lineage (GTDB taxonomy): Bacteria > Desulfobacterota > Desulfuromonadia > Desulfuromonadales > Desulfuromonadaceae > JAIVHC01. Next base: position 1,300 of record CAYUJC010000077.1, on the reverse strand, counting down.
CAAAGATCCCGAACGCCGCCCCGCTGTTCTGCACATACACCAGGTTCAGATAGTGCGGAATAAGGGTCCGGCTCTGATGCAGCTCAAAATGCTGCATCACCAGATATTTGGTCCACTGATCCAGCGGCACCACCACCAGAATCGCCAGCAGCAACTGCCCATAGCGCCGTTTAAATTCAGCTGCCAAGGTTTATCTCTTTGAGCGCCTGCAGACACCGTGGGCACATGGTGGGATGGGCGGGGTCATCCCCTAGCGAGGTAGAATAATTCCAGCAGCGCTCGCATTTCTCGCCGGCAGCCTTTTCAACCTTGATCTTCAGACCGGCCACTTTTTCAGCCACGTAGCCATCGGGGCAACTCTCTGTAAGCTCTGCCGCTGAGACAATGAACAGGGTGGGGAGCTGGGCCGCATATTTCTGCAACAGCGGGAGCATTTCTGTATTCTCCACCTGCAGCTTGACATGCGCCTCCAGGGAGTTGCCGATCAGCTTCTCCGCCCGAGCTATCTCCAACGCTTTGGACACCTCGGAGCGCACCTGCCATAGTTTCTGGTAGGTTTCATCCAGCTCGGCATCCACCAGCGCTGCATCTGTTTTGGCAAAATCTGCTATATGAACACTCTTCTCCCGCACACCCGGCAGCTGCTCCCATATCTCTTCGGCGGTAAAGGTCAGGATAGGGGCGATCATGCGCGTGAGTTCATCAAGGATGCGATACATGGCGCTCTGCGCACTGCGGCGCGCATGACTGCGGGTTGGCGCGGTATAGAGCCGGTCCTTCAGGATATCCAGATAGGTGGCGCTGAGTTCACCACTGCAGAAGTTGTGCACTACCTGATAGATGACGTGGAAGTCATATTCCCGATAGGCCTTATCCACCCTGGTACCAAGGTGCGCCAGGCGCGACAGCACCCAGCGATCCAGCTCCAGCATCTGTTCAGGCGGTACCGCATCGAGCGCCGGATCAAAGTCGTAGATATTGCCGAGGATATAACGTGCGGTGTTGCGAATACGCCGATACGCATCGGACAGACGCAGCAGAATCTCGTCGCTGATGCGGATATCGTCCTGATAGTCCTGCGCCGCAACCCACAGACGCAGCACCTCGGCGCCAAATTTCTGGATCACCTTATCGGGCGCGACGACATTGCCCTGCGATTTAGACATCTTCCGTCCGTTGCCATCCACCACAAAGCCGTGGGTCAGCACCGCCTTGTAGGGTGCGACATCGCGGGTCCCCACAGAGGCAAGCAGGCTGGAATGGAACCAGCCGCGATGCTGATCGCTCCCCTCCAGATACA
>CAYUJC010000076.1:0-12594 GCA_964444945.1 uncultured Desulfuromonas sp. | reverse complement strand
AGGACACCGCCCTTTCACGGCGGCGACAGGGGTTCGAATCCCCTAGGGCGTACCATTTGCTAAAAGCCCCACCGACGTTTATGTCGGTGGGGCTTTTATATTCTCGCGCAGCAACATCCACTCATGGCGGCGCAGTCCCCAGCTGTCGGTAAGACTGTTCCACCTATCTGATTTTATTCAGCCCCACCCTCCCGCTTTTGTTTTTCATGCCACTGCACCACCTTTTCGAGAAAATCCTTATACAGGCGTATTTCGTCTGATTCTATCCCCCCGGCCTGGGATGAGGTTTCCAGTTGAAAAACTTCCTGAGGAATGCCACCATATTCTTCCTGACAGCAGGCGTTGAGCGAATTGCTTATCCGCCATAGGAACCCGTCCGATCCTTCTATCGTTCTGATGCGCTGAAGTATTTCGTAGGTAATAATGGTTTCCAGCTTGCGCTGATGCCGGGCGGCAAAAAAGTAAAACAAGATGCCAGTTATGAGCAACATAACTGCAGGGGTGCCCCCCACCGCGGGTGTTTGCGTTAAAAGGTCGGCAACCAGAAAGGCAAACCCGACAATGATAAAGCAAGAGCCCAGCCCAACAAGGACGTAGGTGCTCTTGGCTCTTTTTTTAAGAACTTTATCGTAGTCGAGCGAGTCGAAATCCAGATCACGGGCGATATCGAGAAAGTTTTGCTCATCTGCATATGATGGGGCCATAAGTGCTCTTCACATTGACAGGGGTTGGCTTAAAGCGTTAATGCTCTGAACGCATACCTTGAATAATCAGGAGAATCATTTTGAGTGTTTTTATCGTGGTAGGGCTTATAGCCTTACTGATGTTTATTTACATGGTAGCAGCGCTTGTAGCGTTGCCGTGGTTTACTTACATCCCCTTTATCCTGCTCTTTGCGCTGGCGTTCTACTGGGACAAGATCCGCGCTATATTGCCACGCTTCAGAGCACCAGCCTCTGCTGCAGGGGCAGGGCGCGGCAGGGCCGGGGTCATGCGCAGTAAAAAAACCCATAGAGGGGGAAAAGCGCAAAAGAGAAGCGGTAAGCGCATGTAATCTCAGCGCTATGTATTTGTGCCGCGCGTTCTTCCGGGCTTCACCCTGCAGGGAGTTCCGTCGCTTTAGTGTGTGTGGCAGCCACTGCACTTGATCGGGCCAGCCCCACTTTCTTGGTGGCAGGTGCGACACAGGGCATGAAACTCCTTCCGGTTTTTGTCGATGCGTGTGGGTGGCTCGGTAGGGTGGCAGGTGCCACAGCTTATAAACTGGGTGTGCGCCGCATGGTTGAAGGCCACCTGCCCATATTTGTTCAGCATCACGATCGTGTGGATAGAGGTGCGCTCCGGCGTTGGCTGGGCGTCTGTTCTTGTTTCTGCTCCAGGTTCGGTTTCAGTTCCAGCGCTGGGGCTTGCCTGCGCCACCAGTTCTGCCGCCGTGTCAGCGCTGGTATCAGCCAGTGCGCCAGTCTCCTGTTTCTGCTCCATTCCCTGTTGCTGCACTGCTTGCTCTTCAACCCGCTTGACCACGGCATTGATATTGGCTGTTTGAGTGGATTTGGTAGATTTTGTTTCCTCGCCTGCGCCGCAGGCACTGATGAGGAGGAGCACCATTGAAATAAAAGCTGAATTCCGCAGTTTGAGCATGATCCACTTCTCCTTTGGTGTAGTTGTAGTGCACTTGAAGTGCCTTTTTCTATGTGGCCTTGCCAGTTAATGTGCGATATAAACTTCTACTATCTAAGTATTTATTTTAACAACGAAATCTCGCATAGAGTAAATTGTTTTATTGTCTACCGATAACAATCCATCTGCGGTGATGCAGCGCTGGGCTTCATCGATGTGGGTAATTACCGCTTCCACCCTGATGTGCCTGTTGGTTGGAATGATCTGCCCCCGATACGACCAGCGGTGCTCCATATTCAGGACAGTGCTTTCAAAGGTGGTGGTTTCACTTCCACCCCAACGACGTACTGCTGCATATTTAATCAATTGAATGAATGATTCAAGTCCCAATGAGCCAGGACAGACCGGATCCTGGTAGAAATGGGCGGCGAAAAACCACTCCTGCGGATTGACCACCTTGGAAGCACGGAGATATCCGAGGCCATGCACGCCACCAGCGCTGACATATAGATCTATATTATCCAGCATGCGCAGCTGCACATCCGGGAACGGGGCCTGGAGCGGGTATGGGCCGGGAACTTCACCGCGCTGCTGCTCAGGTAACGGCGGTACATAGAAGGAAGCCCCCTGAATCCCCACCTGGTTGGCCAGCGCCGCCTGACTGAAAAACCCGAATACGGTGTCGCCACGGTACACCGGGCCATCTGCGTCTGTCACCTCAAAGTCGTAACTTTGAATAATCATCCCTGCGCTGCTGGAGACCCGCGTCAGCTTGACCCGGATGGTCAGGGTGCCGCTATCTTTCGTGACCGGACGCAGCTTTACCGCATTCCCATCGAGATTCCGGAAACACAAATCAATCGAACTGGTCAGGGCCGAGCCCATATATGCTGCCATCCAGCCACAGGGCTGCAGGGCGATCTCCAGCAGAATACTCAGGGGCATATTCTCTGAACGCTCCTGGGCAAAATACCAGGCATCAGAGGGGACATCATACTGCGCCTCTATGCTGCCACCGGCGACCATCTTCCAGGCCGTGGCATCGATGGCGGTGATGCGATCGAGAAACTGGAACGGTGGCCGCGGCAGGCGCGCGATACGGCGCTCTGAATCAAAGACGCGGTATGGTTCCCCAAAGGCGGCGGACGGATTACCATCCGAGAACGCCAGAATCCTGGCGTAGTCGTACAGAGCCGGTTTTGGCGCCGGCACCCGATCAAGCGCGCTGCTGTGTGGGCGCTGCGGTTGTTCCGTTGTCGTTGCGGGGGCACTCCAGCGCGCTTCCATGGCGTTTCGATCCAGGCCACTGAGCTGGATGGTCATGTTGGTGATTTCCACAATGGGCTTCGCATCGGCATACATCAGGGCATCGACAATGGCGTAGGGTTCCGGACGATAGCCGATCTCTTTTATATTGACCTCATACAGCGCAATTTTGGTGTTTTCGGTCACCTGGCCGCGACATTTAAGTTGGCTTTCTATGCCGGGAATTGGCTCCCAATGTCCTTCACCTTCTGCGGTTATCCAGCCCAGCCGCATTAAAAATACGCGCAGGGTGTGGAGGCAGCACTCATACATAAGGGTGCCGGGCATCACATTGTCATCGCAGAAGTGGCACGTGAGGAACCAGTCATCGGGCTGGATATCCATCTCGGCTTTGATCTGGCCGAGCCCGTAGCGTCCGCCAGTGGGATCCACATGAATCACCCGATCCACCAATTCCAGATGTCCACCCGGTAACGTGTAGGGATTTTCCAGCGCCAGGCGCGCAAATTCAGGGCCGAAACAGGCCACAAGATCGCCCCGGCGCAGCGCCTGAACCTGGGAGGCGCTATACTGCTCCACCTCCTGCAGCGGCACCAGTTCGCGCCAATCAGGGGTGCGTTTTCCCTGCATGGGGCGCAGGTCAAGCTCGGTGTGTACTACGCCGCGCCCGTCGTTGAGCTGCTGTGGGGTAAAGAATCCGGCGCAGCCATCGCGCATACTCATCAGGGGTTTGCCGTTCACACTGCTTTCATAGTTGAACCTGAAGAGCCAGGTATCCCCCTGGCGGAAGAACCGTTCTATGTAGATGTCGTAGCGGATCACGTCGCCAGGTTTTGGCAGGGAACTGTGGAATTTCACCACCGCATCCAGCAGACGATATACCGCCTTCCCTTTGGTCTGCAGGTCGGCGCCAAGATAGGCGGATAAAAACAGATCAGCCTGACCTGCTTCCACTGCTACACAGGTGGGGATATGCCCCCCATCCAGATACCAGCGCTCTGCAGTGACATCGTGTTCCGTAACAACCCGACCCCCACCCATGGAACAGGGTTCCCCCTCAAGCAGGAGAATACGATCCACCAGCATCAGCGGTTCATCGGGCAGACGCACCCGCGTCGGGTGGGCGTCGATGGAGGCAAACCGGGGCCCCAGCATCTTACCGATAGAGCCGATGGCGAACTCCATACACGCGGCGCGGTCAAACAGGGGGGCCGGGGTCTGCGGTGCCGGTGGTTTCGGTACCTGCCGCTGAACTTGGGCTTGGGCTTGTTTCGCAGCATGCACCTGGGCCTCTGGTCTGATAGAAGGCTTGGATCCTGCCGCAGCTCCACCTGCCTCGAAACCGGGATGCAAACCATCCGGTCCATTCTGCTGCTGTTGTTGCAGGCGGATGTTTTCCGCCATCAGGGCATGCATCTGGTGGCTCAGGCGTAGAAATTCGGCGTGGGCGGCGCTGTGCTTGGCTTGAGATTGTTGCATCTGCTCCAGTATCCCCATGATTTCGGGCATACCAGTGTTGGAGCCCCGGGGGGAGGGAGGGGCAGAGGGGATAGGGGGCAGGTTGCAGTCCTCTACCTGAGCTTGCCCCTGCGGATGACCCGGAACTGAAGTCTTTGCGGCCATATGTACTGGCGCCTGGTGCTTGTTGCTTGAACCTTCAACACGGCTACCAGGTGGAAGGGTGGGCGTATCTGCGTGGGGTTTAGACATCTGCGCTTTCTCCTGTAACGGCTGCACCGGCGGCAATTCTACCGGCGGCAATTCTATGGCTCTGCAGCCGTTATACAAAGTGACCAAGTTTTGCGGCTGCTGTATCTGCTTCTCTTCGGATACCCCGGCAACCGGGCGCAGGTCTGCACGGTTACAGCGTATCCCTTCCGCCTCCAATTGTCCGATCAGGGTTGCGAAAGAGGTCAGTGGCGTTTCCCCCTCCACACAGGTGGGGCGTACCATATGGGGCCGCTCTCCAAGGATGCGCGGCAGCATGCGGGTACAGGAGTTGCCGCTGCCGGTTTCGATGAAGATGCGTGCTCCGGCGGCGTAGGCATTGTTGATCACGCGGGTGAAGTCAATGGTAGCGGTGGCCTGGGCCAGAATCGCCGCGGCGCAGGCGCTGGTACTTGGGGTGTAGGGCTCGCCGCTGGCGCAACTGTACACCTCCACCGCGCTGGCGTGGGTGTCAAAGCGGTGCAGGGCTTGATACGCCTCCGCCACCACTTGTGGAACCGGGCAGTGTACCGTGGTTACCCCTTTAAGCTCGATAAAAGGGGGATTGCCCAGCTGCTGCAGCACCTGTTGCACCGCACTGCGTTGTCCACCAATCACACACTCATCCGGGGTGTTGATGATGAGCAGATATGCACGCTCTATCTTCTTGATCTCAGGTTGAATCCTGGCAGCGGGGAGGGGAACGATCCCTAAGCACCAGTCTACTGGTTCATGTTCCGGCAGCTGCCACAGGGTTCTGGCGGCGGCGCAGGGTCCGGCCAAATCCCGGGTAAACAGAGGGGACTCCTCGATGCGCCGCAGCATTTCATCGCGTTCGTGCCAGATTCCCAGAGAAAACAGGCTGGAGGATTCCCCCAGGCTGTAACCCACGGCCATGTGCGGCTCGATACCAAACTGACGCACCCGGTCACTCAGAGCGGTGCACAGCGCCACATGCGCGATAATCATGGAGTTATGGTCGGTTTCTATCTGGGCGAGATCAACCCCGTTCCAGAATATTTCTGGCCGATACTGCTCTTTGAGGTATTGGTTCTTGTGGTGCTGGCGTTCAAACAGTGTTGGCCAGGTACGCGCCAGGGCGCGCCCCATGTTTTTAAAATGGTTGCCGCTGCCGGGATATACAAACGCCACTTTGCCTGTTTGCCCCAGTGGGGCAGGGGCGTAAAACACCTTGGCACGGGCACATGCGGGGATCCGGGCCCCCCCTTTGCCATCCAGGCGCTGGGTACTGTTATGGCGCAGATGCTCCAGCCCAAAATCAAGCTGGGCGCGTAATTCGGCATGGGTTGCCGCCACGCAGGAGAAACATAAATCCCCAGAGGCAGGTTTATTGAACCTCTCCCACTGCTGTGCCAGTTGCGCCAGGGGCTGTTGTGATTGCGGCTGCGATAGTTGTGTCTGCGGTTGTTCCGGCAGTTGTATCTGCAGGCGCTGGCGCAGCTGTTCCAGCCCCGCGCGGAGATCTGCCGCTGTGGCGCCATAGGTCAAAAACAGGGCAGGGCCGTCCGGGTGAATCCCTTGTGCGGCCGCACGGGAAGATGCCCCTTCCCCATCATGTTCCCGTCCAACTTCTCGTTCATCCTCCCGCAGCGCCACCAGGCTGATCAGGCCACCAGTGGCGAGCCCCTGCACCAGGGCGCGGCGCGGCCCCTGTGCGGCGTTGTGGAGCCAATAATCGGCTTCAACCTCCAGCAGCGCGGCATCAAGCCGCGGAGGGAGCATTTTGCCATGCAGGGCGAGGGCGGTTTTCGCCACCGCCAGCAGGCCGCTGGCTTCACCGGCGTGCCCGGTGGTGGCGCTCAGGGGGATGCTGTGTTCCGCCCCGGTTTGGGGGGCCGAATCAGCCGTATAGGCACTGGTTTCGATAAATCCATACGCCGCAGGGTCAATACCGGTTTCAGCGTGCAGGCGCTCCACCACCCGCGCACGGGTCTGCGCTGTAGCGCCAAGAAAATCAGGAGAAGCGCCCGTGCCCTCTGCGTGACCATCGATAATGGCGTAGATGGTGTCGCCCGCGCGGCGGGCTGCGCCAACAGGTTTCAAAATCAGGGCACAGGCGGCATCCGTAACGGGAAGGGTGCGCCCCAGGCGCTGATTGCTGAGCTGGGCACGGATGTCGCCGGGCATATCCACCGCCCCGACAATGGCGAGATCGATCTCTTTGCGCCGCAGAGCCTCTACTGCAGTGTGCAGGGCCTGGAGGCCGGAATTCTCTTCACTGGCAAGGGTAAAGCTCGGCCCCCCAACCCCGAAAGCGCGCGCGATGCGGCTGGCTACGACGCTGCCCAGAGCACCCATGGTGCGGTTGGCGCTTAAGGGTTCCGCCAGCAGATTCTGCAAGGTTTTCAGTGGAGGAAGATCCGGGATTCCCTCCTGTTGCCACTGGGCATACAGCGCTGGAAGTTGCCAGCGCAGACTGAAGCTGGTGGCGTTAAAATCAAGCCCGGTACCGATGTACACCCCGGTGTGGGTATGTTCTGCATCTGCGGCGGAGGCATCCTTGAGAGCGTTTTCGGCGCACAGCAACATAAGGGCCTGGCGCGGCAGCATTTCACCCATCTCGGTGGGAGGGATACGAAACTTCCCCGCAGGGAGGGATACCGCGCGCAGATATTGGCCGGCGCAGGGGGTGAACCCCTCTTCGCGCCACCAGCGGCTCTGTTGTGCTCCCCCCCAGTGTTGGGGGTGCTGCCAGTTGTCGCTCGCAGGTGCGTCGGCAGCTTTATGGGTAGATGCGGGCGTGAAGACCTGCTGGCGAAACGCTGCCGTATCCGCGCAGGCGGCAGTGCGGACGTCGATGCCGATGATAGCTATCCCGGTAGCGGCAGCGGCAGCAGCAACCGCAGCGCCCGTGGGGGGCACAGGCTCAATCAGGGGCTCAAGCGGGGCAACAGCGGCAACATGGTCTTGGTCTGGGGTGCAAGAATTTTGCCCCCATTCCTGCAACAACACATGCGCATTGATACCGCCAAAGCCGAAGGCACTTACCCCCGCCCGGCGCAACCCACTTGGATGGCGGGATTCCCACGCTTCGGATTCTTTGAGCACCCGAAACGGGACCTCATCCGCCGCCAGCGCCGCACTCGGTACGTTGAAATTCGCGGTGGGAGGCAAGGTCTTATGTTTGAGCGCCAGGAGCGTTTTAATCAAGGCCGCAGAGCCGGCCGCGGTGAGGAGGTGGCCGATATTGGACTTCACCGACCCCAGCGCACAGTTCGCGGTGAGTGTCGCCTGCGCTGCACTCGCGGCAGAGGCCCACAGTTGGCTGAGGCTCTCCACCTCAACCGCATCCCCCACCGGGGTGCCGGTGGCGTGACATTCGATGTATTCAACCTCGCGCGGATCCCAGCCCGCCTGGGCGTACGCTGCCCGCATCGCGCGCAGTTGCCCTTCCGAAGTGGGTGCGAGCAGGCTGCCGCCGATGTCGTTGGAAACCCCGATCCCTGCAATGGTGGCGTAGATGTGATCTGCGTCACGGAGCGCATCGGCAGTGCGTTTGAGTACTACCATGCCGGAGCCTTCACCCACCACGAGGCCGTCGCCATAGCGGTCAAACGGAGCACAGGTGCCGGTAGGAGAGAGGGCGCGCAGCTGGGAAAACCCCATCTGGGTGTAGAGGGAGTCCGGGCGCGCCACCCCTCCGGCGAGCATCATATCCGCCCGCCCGCTGCGCAGCTCTTCCACGGCGAGCTTCAGCGCGTACAGAGATGAGGCACAGGCCGCATCGAGGGTGAAGCAGGGACCTCCCAGCCCCAGCGCCTGCGCCAGTACTGCGGCAGGGAGTCCGGTCATAAAGCGATTCAGGGCGTGGGGAGCACCCGGCGGCACATAGCGCCCGAGGATCTGCTCGCTCAGCGTGCGCCCAAGGTAATCTTGTGCCAGCCGCGCGGTAGATTCGGTAGGTAACGCCAGATTACCGGCGATCACTCCGATACGTTCCCGGGTGACGGGTAAGGAGGTGAGATCAAAAAAAGCCTGGGTGCCTGCATGCAGCAACAGTTGAAACAGCGGGTCGAGCTGCTGGACCAACGCAGGGTCGATCTGCAGGCGCGTGTAATCAAGCTGCACGCTGGGTTGCTCTACAAAACAGGCGAGGCGAGAATAGACATGGTCGGTCTTCCCCTTTTGCGGCGCATACGCCTGCTCCAGCGGCAGAGCCCAGCGTCCGCGCGGAGGTTGCGCGGCGGTGTTTATTCCGGAATTTACGATATCCCAGAGCGCGTCCGGGTTCGGGGCCTGGGGGAAGATACCGCCAATACCGACAATGGCTATCGAAGACGTTGATTTCATCAGATTCCACACTCTTGTATTTAAATCACAGCCTCATTGAGACAGGCTGCGCGAGGTTATTATCTATGTATGTTTATTATAGAGCAAAACATTCCTTATACTACAAACAGCATCGGTTGGGAACCCAGGTGCGCCTCACCCATTTAATTGCCCCTCGTTTCCACGCTCCACCCCCATCTCGTTCCCACGCTCCAACCCCATCTCGTTCCCACGCTCCTGCGTGGGAATGCACAAGTGCTTATGTCGCTACCGGGGCAGATCTACATAATTAAGATTGCGGTTGGAATTGACAACAAAGCAGTCGTTAAACTATAGTTTGCTGATTTAATAAGGATCCAACGGTTAAGTAACTGATCACACATTGTGTTGCTCACTGCTTTTGCGCGCAGAACCACCTGCGGCGGCGGGTGCGTGGGTTCAGTTTTGTACTTCCTTTTTGATATGGGCGTCCGTTCACCCATATTCAACCTGAAAAATAGCCTGAAGAGGGCTGAGACTCCTGGAGACCTGAGAGGATATACCTAGTCCATGAAACGTGAGATCTTATCCGGTAATGAAGCCATCGCGCGCGGCGCGTACGAGGCCGGAGTCAGGGTTGCGGTCGCGTACCCCGGCACCCCGAGCACCGAAATCCTGGAAAATACCACTAACTATCCCTCCATAAACTCGTCTTGGGCCCCCAATGAAAAAGTGGCCCTTGAAGTGGGGATCGGGGCGTGCTTCGGCGGTGCCCGCAGCCTCGTAGCTATGAAACACGTCGGGGTGAACGTTGCCGCCGATCCTTTATTCACCCTGTCCTATACCGGGGTAAATGGTGGGCTGGTACTGGCTGTCGCCGACGACCCTGAGCTGCATTCTTCCCAGAACGAGCAGGACAGTCGCCACTATGCCAGAGCTGCCAAGGTCCCCATGTTTGAACCGGCTGACAGTCAGGAAGCCCTTGAGTTTACCCGCCTTGGATTTTCCGTGAGTGAGCAGTTTGACACCCCGGTGTTTCTGCGCACCACGACGCGCATCTCCCACTCCAAGTCGATTGTCACTTTAGGAGAGCCGCTGACCGGACTGCCAGAACCAAAACTGGAGCGAAACCCGCCCAAATTTGTCATGCTTCCGGGCAATGCGCGCAAACGGCACTGTGTGGTGGAAGAGCAGCTTGACGCCCTGGCAACGTGGGCCTGCACCCAGCCGTTCAATCGCGTAGAAGAACGCAGCTCCAAGGTGGGGGTGATCACCGCCGGAATTTCGTACCAGTATACGCGCGAGGTCCTGCCGGACGCTTCGGTATTGAAACTCGGCCTGGTCTATCCGCTCCCCAAGCAGCTCATCCGCGATTTTGCGGCCAAACATGAAACCCTGTACGTCATTGAAGAGCTTGAACCCATCATTGAAGAGCAGGTGAGGGCGATGGGGATCGAGGTGATTGGCAAAGAGCGCCTGTCGCTGTGTGGCGAGCTCACCCCCGGACGGATAAGAAGAGATCTGCTGGATCAGGAGATACCGGTCTATTTCACCCCTGAAATTGAGCTCCCGCCGCGCCCGCCGAATATGTGCCCCGGCTGTCCGCACCGTGGAGTGTTCTACGCCCTGAATCGCCTGAAGGCGTTTGTCACCGGCGATATCGGGTGTTACACCCTCGGCTTCATGCCACCGCTCTCCGCCATGGACACCTGTGTGTGCATGGGGGCCAGCGTTGGGAATGCCACCGGCCTCAACAAGGTGCTCAGCAAGGAGGAGAAGCAGCAGGTTGTCGCGGTTATCGGTGACTCCACCTTCCTGCACAGCGGCATCAACGGTCTGATGGATATGGTGTACAACAACTCCACCGCCACCCTCATCATTCTGGATAACCGTATCACCGCCATGACCGGCAGGCAGGAGAACCCAGCCTCAGGCTTCACCCTCTGTGGTGAGCCCAGCCCGGAAGTTGACCTGGAGCAACTGTGCCGCAGCGTCGGGGTCAAGCATGTACGCGTCGCCGATCCCTGGGATCTGGAGCAGACTAAAAACATTATCCAGGAAGAGATGGCGCGGGAAGCGCCTTCGGTGGTTATCACCCGCGGCCCCTGTGTCCTGATCAAACGCGATCTGGGGCAGCACAAGCCGGCGCTGGTTATCGACGCGGATAAATGCAGCGGCTGTAAAGCCTGCCTGCGGATCGGCTGCCCCGCCATTGAATGGCAAGCGGATGAAAATGTGGCATACGTAAACGAGCTGCTGTGTGTCGGGTGTGGCATCTGCGACCAACTGTGTAAATTTGATGCGTTCAGCTCTACAGCGGATAAGACTGTTGCGGCTGCTAAGGAAGGTAAATCCAATGGGGGAGAAAAATCCAATGGCTGATAAGGTAACCAACATCCTCCTCGCCGGGGTAGGGGGGCAGGGGATCCTGCTGGCCAGTGAGGTCCTCTCTGAAGTGATGATGCTGGCCGGTTATGACGTAAAAAAGAATGAAATCCATGGCATGTCCCAACGGGGCGGCAGCGTGGTATCGCATGTACGCTTTGGCAAGAAGGTTTATTCGCCCATTATCCCCGAGGGAGAGGCCGATATCCTGTTCGGATTTGAACTCCTTGAAACCTGCCGTTACCTGCCACTGCTGGCGCAGCACGGCAGCGTAATTGTCAACCGCCTGAAGTTGATGCCCCCTGCGGTCGCCATCGGGCAACAGAATTATCCGAAAAACCTTGAAGATTACATCGCGCGCCAGGTAGACAAGAGCTACATCGTGGATGGCCTTGAGCTGGCCCTCCAAGCCGGAGATCCCCGCACGGTCAACACGGTATTGCTGGGGGCCTTAGCCAATATGCTCCCTGTCGATGCGCAGTTATGGATTGAAGCGCTGCGCAAGATGGTGCCGCAGAGAACCCTGGAACAGAACCTGAAGGCGTTTGAACTCGGCCAGGCCAGCAACGCTGCCGGCCAGCCAAATCAATAGGTGATAGCGTATGCTCTGGAATGACGAATTTGAAACCCTGCCGCGTGAAGCCATTGAGGCCCTGCAGCTTAAACGCCTGCAACAAACCCTGGCCCGGGTGTGCGCCACAGTCCCTTTTTACAAACAGCGCTTCGCACAAGCGGGGATTACCCCGGAGATGGTACGCACCCTCGATGATCTGCGCCGTCTCCCTTTCACCCTGAAACAGGATATGCGCGAAAATTATCCCTACGGTCTGTTTGCGGTACCGCTGGATCAGATTGTGCGCATCCATGCCTCGTCCGGCACCACCGGCAAGCCGACCGTGGTGGGTTACACCAAGCGCGATATCGACAATTGGGCGGAATTGATGGCGCGCTCCTTCGTGGCCGCCGGCGCCACCAGGGGCGATGTGATCCATAACGCCTATGGTTATGGCCTGTTTACCGGCGGTTTGGGCGCCCATTACGGCGCCGAACGCCTCGGCGCATCAGTAATCCCCATGTCCGGAGGGAACACCCAGAAACAGATGATGATCATGCAGGATTTTGGCTCATCGGTAATCACCTGCACCCCCTCATACAGTCTGTATCTGGCCGAAGCCCTGAAGGATAGCGGCATCAATCTGAACACCCTCAAACTGCGCATCGGCATTTTAGGCGCCGAACCCTGGAGTGAGGCGATTCGCACCGAAATCGAACGCAGTCTGGGGATCAAGGCAATCGACATCTACGGCTTGTCGGAGATCATGGGGCCCGGAGTCGCCATTGAGTGTA
>CAYUJC010000075.1:9625-12632 GCA_964444945.1 uncultured Desulfuromonas sp. | reverse complement strand
AACCCCACCGCTGATAATGTTGCCGTCGCGTTTAATGGTGGCCGCCAAGGGTTCAAAGTCAGCCTGACTTTTCAGCGTATTCAGCGCCTCCACGCGCTGACGCGCATTTATAACTTGATCAAATCCTGCCCCTAATACCGCATCAACCACATCGGCTGCTATTCCACGTCCGGTCAGCATATTGACAAAGCGCAGGCGGATAAACTCCACTACATCGCTCTCAACTTCCTCTGCGGGGCGGGTAAGCCTGGCCTCAAGCTGGGCTACCGCCCGGTGCACTAAGGCAGGGATGGAGAGGGTAAATCCACGCGCCAGAATAATATTCAAGATCCCAATCGCACTGCGCCGCAGCGCGTAAGGGTCCGCGGTGCCGGTGGGAATAAGCCCTACCCCGAAACAGCCACAGATGGTGTCAACTTTGTCTGCAATAGAGACAAACGCCCCGACATTGTCGCTGGGCAGCACGCCGCCAGCTTGAATGGGCAGATAATGCTCATAAATGGCGCGGGCTACGCGTTCATTTTCCCCTTCGATGAGGGCATACTCGCGCCCCATCACCCCCTGAAGTTCGGGGAATTCATTCACCATGCCGGTTTCCAGGTCACACTTGGCCAGAGTTGCGGCACGTTCAGTGAGTTCAAGGATGGCGGGATCAAGGGTCTGTGCCAGGTACCGTGCCAGAGCGGTAAAGCGTTCAACCTTTGCGTAACTGGTGCCAAGCTGCTGCTGGTAAACCACCTGCTTGAGGGCCTCAAGGCGACTTTCGAGGGTGTGCTTCTGATCTTCCTGCCAGAAGAACATGCCATCCGCCAGACGCGCGCGCAGAACCCGTTCGTTGCCATTAATTACCACAGCAGGATCGGTGGCTTTGATGTTGGAGATGGTAATAAAACGGGGCAGCAACTTCCCAGCAGCATCGCTGAGGGTAAAATAGCGCTGGTGCTCTTTCATACTGGTAATAAGCAGCTCTGCGGGCAATTGGAGAAACTCCACATCAAAGTGCCCACACAGCGGCACCGGAAACTCAACCAGATTGACCACTTCGTCGAGCAGCTCTGCATCCGGGTTGAGGATTCCCCCTACCTCGGCAGCGATCTGCTCGATGCCGTCTGTTATGATTTTTTTACGCTCTTGCGGATCAACAATGACATGATGGGCGCGGCACTTGCTCTGGTAATCGGCAAATGAGCTGACCCGGAAGGGTTCCGGCGCCATAAAGCGATGCCCCCTGGATTGATCTGCCGCAGTCAGATTTCCATAGCCAAATGGCACCACTTCGCCGCCGTAAAGGGCAACCAGCCAGTGAACCGGGCGCGCAAAGCGGACATCCAGATCCTTCCAGCGCATCGATTTCTTGAAACTTAAGCTGCTTACTACGCGCTGCATGATCGCAGGGAGGAGCCCTTTTACCTCCTGCCCTTCAACCACTTTGGAGATAAATAGATAGGCACCCTTTTCAGTCTGTTTCTCCCCCAGCTCACTGACATCTACCCCCTGAGAACGCGCAAACCCCAGGGCGGCTTTGGTCGGGTTGCCCTGCGCATCATACGCAACCTTCAGAGCAGGTCCGGTGGCTTCGATGTGCTGCTGCTGCTGCACCGCGGCTACGGCAGCCACACAAATGGCCAGGCGGCGGGGGGTGGCAACCGTGGTTATCTCTCCATGCGGAATACGCGCCTGCTCAAACTCAGCGCAGAACATCTTTTCTAAATCGCGCAGAGCAACGGGGATAAATCCGGCAGGGATCTCTTCGGTGCCTATTTCAAGAAAAAGTTCTTTCGCCATAATTAAACTCCAGATATTTCACCGCAGCACCCCGGATATGGGCTCGGACTTGTACTGCAGGAGATTTTTCACAGGATGTTGCGGGGCGGGCTTTTCTTTGCCCTATTGACTCCCCCCTATTGACTCTTATAACAGAGGAAAGCCGAGCTTCTCCCGTTGAGCCACATAGCCCCGGGCACAACGACGGGATAAATTGCGCACCCGCCCAATGTAATGGGCGCGTTCAGTTACCGAAATAGCGCCGCGCGCATCAAGCAGATTGAACGCGTGGGACGCCTTCATGACAAAATCGTATGCGGGGAACACCAACTCTTTTTCGGCGAGCTTGATACTCTCCTGTTCATACATGTCGAACAGCTTGAACAACATATCTATATCGGCTTCTTCAAAATTATACGTAGAAAATTCCACCTCAGTCTGATGATGGATATCCCCGTATTTAATTCCGTTAACCCATTCGAGGTCGTAAACATTATCCACCCCCTGCAGGTACATGGCGATGCGCTCACATCCGTAGGTGATCTCGCCGGGGATCGGCTTCAGGTCGATCCCACCCACCTGCTGAAAATAGGTGAACTGGGTGATCTCCATGCCGTCAAGCCACACCTCCCAGCCCAGCCCCCAGGCTCCCAGAGTAGGGGATTCCCAGTCATCTTCGACAAAGCGGATATCGTGCGCAGCGGGATCAATCCCAAAACTTCTGAGCGAATCGAGGTAGAGGTCCTGAATGTCGAGAGGGGCAGGTTTTAAAATAACCTGAAACTGATAGTAGTGCTGCAGGCGGTTGGGGTTTTCCCCGTAACGCCCGTCGGTGGGGCGGCGCGATGGTTCCACATAGGCTACATTCCAGGGTTCTGGTCCCAGAGAACGTAGAAAGGTCGCGGGATTGAAGGTTCCAGCACCCTTTTCTATATCGTACGGTTGCTGGATAACGCAGCCCTTCTGGGCCCAGTAATTCTGCAAGGACAGAATTAAATCCTGAAACGTCACTGCTAAACCTCCGTATCGGCAAAAAAACTCAATGCGCACAGTGCAGACCCCATCCACTCCTACGAATAGAATTACACTCGGCTTAAAAGCCTAAATCAATAGACCTTTTGCCTGAACCTGTCAAGACAAAACCCAGATTATGCGGCGGCTTACCGCAAGGTTTCCCGCGCTCTAATGAGACGTGCCCAGAGCAAAAACCTACCTCGGAAATCTGCTTGAGTGTACTTGGAAG
>CAYUJC010000075.1:0-9525 GCA_964444945.1 uncultured Desulfuromonas sp. | reverse complement strand
GGAGGATCAGGGGAGGATCAGGAAAAGGGACGAAAAAGATCAATGAACGGCGCGCTGCGGGGCGGACGCTGAAGGGTAGCATTGAGCACAGCATCAAGTACTGCGCGCCCCTGCTGCAGAGTAAGTGGGCTCAGGCGCACTCTACTTATCCCGGACATCTCCAGGCGGGTAAGGCGCGCCAGACTTCCAAGGGACAGATGCGAAACCTGCAGCAAGCTCTGGGTGCCGCCACAACCGGGACACAGGGCGCCCCCCTGCTGCGGGTCAAAAAACATCCCGGCTTCCGCCGGCGCGCACCAGCAACGGGCACAATGGCTCAAGTGCGGCAGCAGGCCGGCAGCGCTGAGCAGGCGCAGTTCATACAGCAGCCGGATCTGCTCTAACCCCACCCCCTCTGCCAGTGTATCAAAACAGGAACGCAGCAGCGCATACACCTCTGGGATAACCTGCTCTTCGGGAAACAGGGCGACCACCAGCTCACTGGCGTATGCCGCCAGCGCCCAGGCTTCCAGGTTCGGCATAACGCGCTCCGCCGGCTCCAACAGTTCAGCTTCGCGCAGCAGGCGCAGTGAGCCATAACGCCCTTCCTGCCACAGGATATTTATGCGGCTGAACAGCTGCAAAGCGGGACCAAAGCGGCGGCGGCTGTTTCTGGCTCCATGGGCAAAACCGCTGCACAGACCATAGGCGGGGGTGAGGATGGTAACAATCCGGTCTGACTCGCCATAGTTCACATAGCGCACCACCAATGCTTCGGATATTGTAGAACTCTGTAGCGCCATAAGCGTAGAATCCGCCGCAACTGATTCAGCCCGAGATCGGGCGCAGATGTTGAAGGAAGAGGGTCGCAGTGCTGAAATAGATCAGGATTCCGGTAATATCATTGGCGGTCTGGACAAAAGGGCTCGAAGCAATGGCGGGGTCGATATTGATGCGCTTGAAAAATGCAGGCGCCATAACCCCCATGGTAGCCGCTACCGTCATGGATATCATCATAGCCAGACATACCACCAGCCCTAGATAGATATTGCCGTGCCATATCCAGCCAATCGTTCCCACCACACCACCACAGACCACGCCCATAATCATACCGACGCGCAGCTCCTTGAAAAACACCTGCGGCAGAGTCGAGAAATCAATGCGCCCAGTTGTGAAGCCGCGCACCACAATAGTAGCTGACTGCCCGCCGATATTCCCCCCCATGCCGGTTATGACGGGGACAAACGAGATCAGGGCGATCACTTCCTGCAGGGTCGCCTGAAACCACCACAGCAGATAACCGGTCACAACGCCGCCGAGCAGGTTCACCAGCAGCCAGGGCAAGCGCAACCCGGCGACCTTAAAGGCTCTGAATCCATACAGCAGTTCATCTTCGCTGGCACCGACCATCTTGTAGATATCCTCGGTGGCCTCCTCCCGCAAAACGTCGATAACGTCGTCTACGGTTACAATCCCCAGCAGTTTATTTTGTTCGTCCACTACCGGAATCGCGAGGATATCGTACTTGGCGACCCAGCGCGCCACATCTTCCTGATCCGCATCCGCGTGGACACTTATAACATCGCCGTCAATAATCTCCCGTAGTACCTTATTGGGGGATACCGTCAGGAGCTGGCGCAGAGACAGCACCCCGACCAAGTGGCGGTATTCATCTATCACATAGATATAGAAGACCATCTCTGCATCCTTGGCTTCCTGCAGGGCTTCGATGGCCTGTTTAACGGTAAGCTCTTCATTGAGACTGAAATAGTTGGTGGACATGATTCCACCGGCGCTGTCTTCCCGATACTGCATGAGCTGCTCAATCTCTTCTGAGCGTTCATCCTGCATGAGACTGAGGAGCTTGTCTGCCATCTCTTCGGGCATATTGCGAATTATATCAACGGAATCATCGTGCGACATCGCCTGCAGAACTTCTACCGCCTTCTCCGTAGCGAGCTCGTCCAGAAGTTCTGCGCTGATGCTGTGTTCTATTTCTGCCAGAACCTCGGCCGCATCATTCGCGTCTTTGATAAGGCTGAAAAGCTTTTGCTGATCGACAAAATCCAGGTAGCGGAATAAGTGGGCTATATCGGCGGGATGAGTTTTCTGCAACAAATTCGAAAGGTTCGGAAGTGCGTTGCGCCGCAGGAGCCTCTTCACCGTATCGAGCAATACCTGTATTTTTCGATCCATACACTTCCTCCGGAACTTTGTCAGACTGCCCTGGTCAACCTGATTCCTGCACTTATGCGCCAGTATGCGCCCTTATTAAGTATGTGCCGCCACAAAGCGACACAATCACCAGCTACGTACCAGCGTTTGCCCGCCAGCTAGCCAGCCGTTAACCGTACCAGATTTACTAATTCCGCGCAAATCCAATAGATATTTACCCTTGGCGGTTCGTGACGCTATCGACATGTTCCCGGCAGCGGGAAAAGACCTGCATGGTCTCCATTATCTCTTATTAGGACTGTTTCAGGAAAGGTTCTGGGGGGAGGGTTATAGTTGCAGGTTATGACTGCCCCAATTATTGCGTTTCCGTATACAATTGGCTTGACCTGTTTTTTGTTTTCGTTTAGGGTGCGCTAGATATTGTCGCTTTACTTTTTACTCTAGGATCGGAGGAAAAACCATGAAAAAAGTATTAATAGCTCTCGTACTGGTAGCTCTGGTAGCTGCTCCCGCGCTCGCTGAGAAGATCTACACCTACGCAGATGGCAGCAGCATTGGCTCCGTCAGCTTTGACCACACTGCGCACAGCAAGATCGCTGGCGGTTGTGACAACGCTGCCTGCCACGGCGATGCAGGTCCCGGCCCCCTCGAAGTGACCAAGGACCTTGCTCACGGCGCCATGTGCAAAGATTGCCACAAGGCAAATGGTGGCCCCACAGGCTGTAAAGGTTGCCACGTCAAGTAAGTGCCCGTCCGTGACTTCGGTCACACCGACTTTAAAACAGGCAAATCTGTATAAAAAAAGGTTTGCCTGTTTTTTTGTCTGCATAATTTAAAACCACATGGGCCACCTGGGAATGTGCAGAAAATGCAGTCGCACAAGCACCCGCCGCTCCATCTCCCTGCACCTGCCTTTGCGCAACGTTCCACCCTTTTCATTCCGCCAGCACACGGGCTCAAACACAGCAGATTATTACTGCCGGATGAAGGGCATAAACGAGCTCGCCCCGAACCAGACACCAGCTCTGATTCGGGGCGACACTCATCCCACATTCGCACCTACTTTACCTGAATTTTCCTACTGCGGCAGCCCGGTGCTCGCCGCCACAACTACATGGTGCCCGGACTGTTGCAGAGCAGGTTTACTCCTGCACAGGATTCACCTCAAGCAACTCAACCTCAAATATCAGCGCTGCCTCGGGCGGAATTACACCACTGCGCCCCTGCTCCCCGTAGGCCAGCTCTGCCGGGATGGCCAGTTGCCATTTTGCCCCTTCCTGCATCAGCTGCAGTGCCTCAGTCCAGCCGGCAATAACACGATCTACCTGAAACTCCACCGGCTCACCGCGCTCATAGGAGCTGTCAAACTCAGTCCCATCCACCGTCGTACCCCGATAGTGAACCTTGACAAGGTCGCTGCTGTCCGGCTGTGCTCCGCTACCCTCCTGCTCCACCAGGTACATGAGACCGCTGTCGAGCACTACCACCCCCGGCTTGCGCGCAAATTCAGCAAGAAATTCCGCCGAAGCTTTAATTTGCTCATCTTTCAGCGCTTCAAACTTTTCCAGCTGCTTTGCCTGAATCTGCTGCTGGAATGTCATAATGGCCTGACCGATCTCTTCCGCACTAAGGCGTGGCTCTTGTTGCGCCTGGCCATCTCTTACCCCCATCAGCAGCGCATCGAGATTCAAACTGGCGTCATTGCGCGCAAAACTACTGCCGATATCCAGACCAACCGCATAACTGACCTTCTGTTCCTGGCTATCCAGGGCGACATCCTTGGCCGAAAAATTGCCCCTTGCGGCGCCGGTAGTTGATGGTGTTTCCTTGCATCCAACCAGCAAGAGTAATACTATTGCACCCGCAACCCAGAATTTTCTTTGCATAGCTAAAGTGATCCTTTCCTTAACCAAAAAGTTAAATGGAGCTGAATATTGTGCCCCTGAAACTACATTCAATTTTACCTGTTGCCAACCCTAAATGCACCGGACAACTAACCCCCCCAGCCAAAGCGGCTGGTTATGCCACTCAAGACACCTTTTGCAAAAACGCGCCACCTATGTCGCCCAGCTCCAGATTTCCTTCCGCCGTCGCTCTGCTCCTGCTGATCCTGTTTGCCGTAATGGGGCAGACGCCACTGCACGCGGCAGGGCTCAAACTGGTAGCCAGTGTGCCCCCGCAGGAATACCTGCTCAATGAACTTAAAACTCCTGCAAGCACGGTAATCGTGGTGATCCGGCCGGGGCAAAATCCAACCACCTGGGACCCAACCCCACGCCAGATGCAGGAGATCGTCAGTGCTGATATCATGTTTCCCATCGGGGTGCCCTTTGAGGATGTCTGGCTTCCGCGCCTGCGCCTGCGCGCCCCGCAGCTGGTATTTGCCGATACCCTCGCTGGGATAGAGCGCCTGAAATTCAACGAAGAATCAGCACCCTCGGAACATGCCGGAGACAAACACACCCACGGGCACACTCACGGCAGTATAGATCCCCATATCTGGCTTGACCCGCTGCGCTGCATAACTCTCGCCGCAAATATGGCCGCCGCTCTCCAGCAGCTCGACCCCGAGCACAAAGAGTTCTACGCCGAACGCCTGGAGCAACTGACCCTGCGCTTCGAACGCCTCCACCACGATATCCAGGAGATTCTCGCCCCGCTTAAGCACCGGACCTTTATGGTTTTCCATCCCTCCTGGGGATATTTCGCGGCGCGCTACAATCTGCACCAGATTGCCCTCGAAAAAGATGGCAAAGAACCCAGCGGAGCACATCTGGCGCGGCTGATTGAGCAAGCCAGGCACGAACATATCCGGGTGATTTTTGTGCAACGCCAGTTCAGCACCAAAGCGGCACAGGCCATTGCCAACCAAACCGGGGCGCGGATAGAACTCATCGATCCCCTGGCATCCGACCTCCCCGCCACCCTGCGCCACACTGCCGCGCGCTTAGCCCTGAGCATGACACCATGAGTACCCCAACTTTAGAGATAGAAAATCTCAGCTTTTCCTACCCGCAGCTTCAGGTCTTGAGCGATATAAACCTGACCCTGCATGCCGATGAATTTCTCGGCATTGTCGGCCCCAACGGCGGCGGGAAAAGCACCCTGCTGAAATTGATTCTGGGGCTGTTGAAGCCGGACAAGGGTTCCATCCGGGTCTTGGGGCAGACCCCACAGGCGGCGCGGCCGATGTTAGGCTATGTTCCGCAGTTTGCGACCTTCGACAGTAAATTCCCCATCTGCGTGAAGGACACCGTCCTCCAGGGACGCTTCGGCACCCGCAGACATCAACTCTTCTACTCCCGCGCGGATCATCTGAAAACTGCAGAGGCAATGGAGCGCACCGATATCCTCGACCTGCAGGATCGCCCCATGACGGCGCTATCTGGGGGGCAGCGCCAACGCGTTCTGATTGCCAGAGCTCTTGCCTGCGCGCCCAAACTGTTGCTGCTTGATGAACCCACCGCAAATATCGATCCCTATCACGGGGAAAACATTTTCGGCCTGCTCCACCGCCTGCACGACGAGGTCAGCATTGTCCTCATTTCACACGACATCGGCTTTATTACCCGCTGCGTCACCCGGGTAGCGTGCCTGAACCACAGACTGGTATGCCACACAACCTCTCCGGTTGAAAACGATCTGCTCCAGGAAATATACGGCATGCCTCTCTCCAGGGTGGAACACGAAACCAATATTGGCACCGGAGCGAACATATGAGCTTCCTGGAAGCATTGGGCAGCTTCGACTTCCTTGCCAACGCCCTGCTCGGAGGACTGCTTGCCAGCGTAGCCTGCGGTATTGTAGGGGCACTGGTGGTGGTGCGCCGCATCGGCTACATGGCCGGTGGAATCGCACATGCAGTGCTGGGTGGGATGGGGATTGCGTATTATCTCGGGAAAGCCCCCATGGCCGGAGCCCTCATCAGTGCTTTGGTGGCAGCATTTCTGGTCAGCATGGTCAGTCGCAATGCTGAGGAACAGGAAGATACTCTCATCAGCGCCCTCTGGGCGGTCGGGATGGCGACAGGGATCCTGTTCATTGCTAAAACACCGGGATATAACGTCGACCTGATGAGCTACCTGTTTGGCAATGTGTTGATGATTTCGCACCAGGATCTGTGGTTTATCGCCAGCCTGGATCTAGCCATTCTCGCCATCACCATTTTGTTCTACCGCCAGCTGCTGCTGGTGTGCTTCGACCCTGAGTTTGCCGCCATCCGCGGGATTGCCGTGGGAGCAATTCACACCATGCTGTTGTGCATGGTAGCTCTGACGGTGGTCATTCTTATTCAGATTGTCGGCCTTATTCTGGTCATAGCCATGCTGACCCTGCCGGCAGCCAGCGCACGCCTGTTTTCTCCATCCCTGGCTGTGATGATGCTGGGCGCCACCCTGCTGGGCGCCGCTATCACTACCCTTGGCCTGGCGTGTTCCTTCACCTGGGATCTCCCGGCTGGAGCCAGTACCGCTATTTTAAGCGGCGGAGTATATCTTGGTGCCATAAGCGTTAAAAAAGCCTGGGATAGCTGGATCAGACCGCAGTAGGAGCCCCCGGCTCCCAGCACCCGATTATGCTCTTGACGCCTGCAGGCCACCTCACTACACTTACGGCGTCAAACTGCCCGACAAAAAGGGAGCCTGGCTTCCAATTTGCGGGCATAATTGCGAATTTCTCTCAACAAAAAGCGTTGCCCCATGTGTCCTCTATCTCAATGCAAATGTGGTGAAGTAGTCTATATCCGCGGATTTTCCGGCTGTCCACATACGCGCAAACACCTGCAGGATATGGGACTCATCCCAGGCGAAGAGATCCGCATCATCTCGTGCGGCCGTGGCCCTATGGTTATCTCCGTCAAGGGAAGTAATCTAGCCCTTGGGCGGGGCATGGCCAACAACATTATGGTGGCTTGCAAGCGCTGCTGCCCTTTGGCCTCCAGACCCTGAAACCCGCGTATAGCCGCAGGTAATATATGCACATACAGTCTGCCCATGCTGTGTTTATAATGAATAAAAAACACCCAATGCATAAAAACTGATATTTTTCACCCTGTATCCCCGGTAAACTTTGTTAGAATAACCGTTCTTGCGTAAATAAGTTCCCCAATGGAGTTGGAATGTTTGCCTACCTGCACCGGATTCTCCCCTGCTACTACGCCCTTCTAAGCATTCTGCTCGGACTTACCCTGGCGTGGACATTCAGCAGTGTTATGGCGCTGTATCTGGACTCGAGCCCTGCGGTCACCCAGACCTTGGCGCCGCAGCAACGTACTCCGCTCAGACCTGCCCTCCCTGCGGACAACAAAATAATCTTGCAGCGTAACATATTCAATTCAGCTCAAGTTCACCCGGATACCGGTGCAGCAAAATCCGCGCCGGGCACCAATGACGCTGAAGGCAATTCCATCACAACAACGGGGCAAAACAACCTTCTTAGCGACACCGAACTCGCCGGACGCCCGCTCAAAAAGGTGGCCGACATGAAGCTCATTGGCACTATTGCTTCCGAGGGGGAAGACATTGCCACCATTGCCGTCGTCGACGTCAATGGAAACATTGACATCTACCGCCCCGGTGACCTTATCGCCACCAGCTCGAAGGTTGTAAAGGTTGAACGCCTACGGGTCTACCTGGAAAATGCAGATGGATCGATCTCAATCCTTGAGCTTGAATCTGACTTCGCCTCCGGCAACGCCCCTGCCACCTCCTCCAGAGCTGCGAGAAGCTCTGCTGCGCAAGGGGAAGGGGTGCGGCAGATAAATGACACCAGCTGGCATATCAGCACGGAGCGCGCCGCCCAGATTCGCGGCGACATCGCCAATATCGCGCGTCAGGCCAGGGTAGAACCAGTCGTGCAGCAAGGGCAAACCCAGGGATTTGTTGTAAAATATATTCAGCCCGGGACCCTGCTCGCCCAGATGGGAATAAGACGTGGTGACGTAATAAAACGTGTTAACGACACAGCCCTGGACAGCCCGGAAAAGGGGCTGCAGGTATTCCAGCAGTTGCGCGAGGCAAAAACAATGAGCCTGAGCATTGAGCGTAACGCTACTCCAATGACTTTTTCGTACGAAATAAGATAGATACAAAGGAGACGTATGGTGTTGACCCGACTTACCTGCCGCCTGGTGGTGGCCACATTTATGACCCTGGCCCTGCTCGTACCCGGCAACTGGCTTCCGTGCCGCGACGCTCTGGCTGCTGCGCCTGAAGCCATCACCCTTGACTTCAAGGATATCGAGCTCTCGGATTTCATCCAGACCATCAGCGAACTCACCGGAAAAAACTTTGTCTACGATCAGAATGTGCGCGGCAAAGCTACCATTATCTCCTCCCAGCCTATGACCAAAGAGGAGGCGTACCAGCTATTTCTGACCGTCATGAATATCAAGGGTTACACCGTGGTGCCTTCGGGCAGAACCAACAAGATTATCGAAATCAAGGATGCGCGGGTCAACAGTCTGCCAACAACCATGCACGCCAGCAGCAGTGACCAGTTTGTCACCCGGATGCTGACCCTGGAGTATATTGATGCCGCAGATGTAGCGAGCGCCATTATCAGCCCCCTGATGGCGCAGACCGGCAACATCGTGGTGTATGAGCCCTCAAACAAACTCATCATTACCGATAATGCCGCCAACATTCAGCGCTTTGCCACTATTCTGCGCGAACTGGATCAACCGGGGGAACCCCGTGAGATGCAGGTCATAACGCTGGAATATGCCGACGCGGTTGAAACCGCAAAGATCTGCAATGACCTGCTCGAAAGCGCTGACAATACCGCCGCCCGCACCAGGCGTGACCGCAAGGTTACAACCAGCCCTACTACGAAACAGAGTAAAATAATCGCCTATGAACGCGCCAATAAACTTATCGCCGCCGTCTCCGGCACAGAGCTGGCCCTTATCACCAGTCTGATAAGAGAGCTGGACCAGGAACCCACGCAGGAGAACTCCCGCATTAACCTGTATCGGCTTAAAAATGCGGATGCCGTCAGCTTAAGCGAGAGCCTGAACATCATGCTCAGCGGCGAAAAACCTGGCGCGGATAAAACCAGCCCCGGCGTGGCCAAAACTGCTTTTTCCGCCGCCATCTCCATTTCGCCGGATAAACCCACCAACTCGCTGATTATTAACGCCACCCCGGAGGATTACCGCGCCATTGAGAATATCATCCACGAACTGGATATCCAGCGGCGCCAGGTGTATGTGGAGGCCCTGATTCTTGAACTCTCCATGCAGGCCACGGAGGATCTGGGCATCGGACTGCAGGGTGGTTTCGAAGCAGGGAGTGATGGCGTTATCGGGGGGAGCATCAATATGGATGGCACTGTCGATGCCAGCCTCCTGAACACCTCGGTGCAGGGGATACT
>CAYUJC010000074.1:0-12687 GCA_964444945.1 uncultured Desulfuromonas sp. | reverse complement strand
ATAGTTTCCAGTTCCTGAATAAGAAACTCCCATTCTTCTTGTAGGAGCTGGGGACCCGGCATCACGAAACGATACTGTTGCCCAGTGGATTCCTCTAAAATTACCAGACTCTCCCGGTTTAGACCCTCAATGGGAAACGGATGATGCTTCAAGCCTTCTTCATCCAGGAGCCCTTGAAGCCTCGTTCCGGTCAGGCCGCCAGCGGGATACAGGAGCAGGGATTTGCCGCCCAGTTTTTTGATAGCCCGGGAGACATTCACTCCGCCGCCGCCTGGCTCGAACCGTGGTGTTTTGCAGTACAGCTTGCGTTCGGCCACCACATAGTCAACCCTTGAGCTTTTGTCGATCGCCGGGTTCAAGGTTAAAGTCACAATGGTTTTCATGGACAAGTCTCCTTTATTACAATCCCTTTTTCTCCAGCCATCTGAAGAACAGCAGGGCGCCCACGATAAACAGAGGGATGACGACCCAATGATTCACCCCCAGGACTTGGGGGACGGTGATGCGACCCAGGTTGCCCCAGGTGTACACGGTTTTTTCAAGAACGGGGAATGCCTCGGCATACAGACCGGCTCCCACGATCATGCCTAAGATCCCCCACAGCGCGTCCCAGCGCCCTTCGCCGAGGGCGCCCACGGAGGTGCCCGGGCAGTATCCCAGCAGGCCCCAGCCAAGGCCGAAAAGCAGGGCACCGAGAATGACGGGCCCCAGGATAGTGGCCTTGATGGAAAGCTTGACCAGGCCCAGATCGTTGAGCAGATAGATACCCACCATGCCGACGATCACGCTGGAAAGCATAAATTTGAGGATGGTCATATCCTTCAGCCGCAGGGCACCGAGTTGCTTGTCGTAGCGCAGCACGCGTCCTTTTTGCAGCAGAAAACCGAACAGCAGACCCGTTACCAGTCCATAGATAAGAGTTTTCATGTGTCACCTCCTCCATACACCAGACGGGCAACAATGATGCCACCGATAAAGAAACACACCAGAGCAATAAAACCACTGACAGCTAGTTGGAGCGAACCGCTCAACCCATGTCCGCTCGGTCACCCATCGGCCAGGCGGGCGCCAAACATCGCCACGATCCCGCCGATAAAGGCGGTGAGGGCGCGGAGCGCGACGCTCTTGTTCCCAAAGCGTTTAGCCCACATATCGGGTACGGCCTGGAGTTTGAACGATCCGGAGGTGAGCGCTGCGATCATTGATCCGAGAAATATTCCCGCCACAAACATCCATTGCCAGTCGATGTGGGGCACGGTCTTGACGAAATAACTCATTTGGGCTACGCGCTCTGGACCGAAAAGTTGTTCTATCATCCCGGCGGTGCGCACAAACGAGGTGGACGCGCCGAAATACTTTCCGGTTAACCAGACCGAAAAAATTCCCACCAGTCCGCTGAGCGCGCCCGCCAAATAGGGGTTCCATGCCCCTTTATCCTGTTCCATGTCGGTCTCCTTTTGGATCATTTCTTTGGCTCAATTGATTTTTCGGATGCTGTCATCAATGGCGTAACACTGCTGCGACAAGAGCCTGGTCGGGAACTTCTTCCGGTGAAACGACAAATACCGCGCCCCCCTTGAGCAAGGTCTGGATGGCCGTAAAATCCAGCAGGTCCTCATCGCCGGGTTGTGGGGTCTCATGTAGATCAACCCGATTGTTTTCTGGATCGAACCGGCCCCACACTTGCACGCCGACGGCAACAAAGAGCACCGCGATGCGCCCGTGATGCGCAGCCAGAACCGCCTCGGCAACGTCGGCCGTGGTCTGTCCGGTGCCGGACAGTTGTTGATAGCGCGCGAAACCGGCTTCCCGCTCCTGGTTAAATATCGGCTCGACGATGGTCCAGGCCAGCGGGAGAAAATCTTCCGCCTTCATTTCATCGGGATTCCCCGGGATCCCTTCATCCTCCAGATGTGGATAGGTATTGGCTTCCTTGTAGAGCGGAAAAAGGGTATCTACACCGGCCAGTACCAGCGGAGCTTGCGTGCCTGAGAGAAGAGTTGTTACCGCTTTATCAATGGTGCGAAACCATTTGCGGATGTGTTTTTTCGTGTCCTCGCTGGGGTCGTGTCCATGAAACAGGGGGGTACGGGTTCCGCCTCCCGCTGCTGCTGCCCTGCTAGTATGAGATTGGAGCTGTTTTTCCGGAAAACCCTCTGGAAAGGTTGCGGCAAGTGTTTCAGGTGTATCGCCCAGGTCCACTTCATCCACTGAGTGTCGTGTCCCTTTCAGTAACCGCAGTTGATTCTGGCTGAGTGCAAGGATATAGAAGGCACTGTCACTGGCCAGAACCGGAAGTAACGGCTTTACATGAAAGCGATCGGTGATCACTGTTGTCTCGGCAAATTCGACAGGTAGTCTAAAAAAAAGAAAGAGATCCTTTGAGAAAAATACTACCAGCCCGTCGCTTTGACACTGCCAGAAGTTTTTGTCCTGGAGCAGGCGCCGAGGTTCTTTGAGTATTTCCTGCACCTCCGGTAAACGCAGGTCTCTGGCCAGCAGCTGCTCTTCCACCTTTCGCAACAAATTCTTGAAACGGATCGGGTCCTGCTCCATTTCCCGTCCGGCCCGGTGGGTTGGCATGAACAACGAAATACACCAGGGGGAACGTATTGTTGAAATTTCCCTCAAATTCTCCATTGTGATTAGATCCATAAAATAATCCTCCCTTTATGATTATGCTGCCGGCATTTTAATGCTTCTGCTTGAATGGTTCCGGCGTCATTCAAGTAGCGAAAGTGGGCCAAAGTAACGCTCAGGAACACCGCGCCTGCGCTAAAGTAACCCGTCGCGGCCAATACACAGTCTACCTTGCGAAGTTGCGGTGGCAAGCTTCCAGGTTCTCATAGGTGGGATCTATTTGCGCTTGTTATTGGAGCTTTGACTTAAGGGGTTGAGCTGTAAGCAGAGACGCTATTTTAACGCTGGCGTTGTGCACGCGGACAGTTGTGCGTTGTCTGCCATTGTAGCACAATAATTAGACAGACGCTTTGCCCTGGGCCCTTGTCCTTATCCTGGCCGGAACCGAATGGAGAAAACCTTGTCCATCACTTGCAGTTCTGGATGAAGCATCTAGACTGAACGTAGAAACAACGGTCAGGTTTTTATAACGTTAATCAAATCCAGCGCATAAAGAAGCCGGCAGACTAAAAGGCCAAAAATAGAGAAGCTTGGCCTGTGGTTGGAGGGAGCCTGCTTTCTGCGCTAACCGGTTTCAAGCGCTTTTTTCCGGTATTCAAGTCCTATCCTTAAAGGGGAGAGAATTATGCACTCACTACGCTTAATAAGTTTCCTCCTCCTCTTGCTCCTGCTTTCATGCCAGACCTTTGCCGAATCCGTTGATAAAATAATCTCGGGTAATGCAGGGTCAAGGCTCTTCGCCGAAAGCTTCGGATCATTCAATGAACCCTGGGCCATGACCTTTCTGCCGGATGGGAACCTCCTGATAACCGAAAAAAAAGGTACTTTGCTCCTGTTTCACCTGGGGGACCGCGTCAAAATCCCTGTCAAAGGGGTGCCTGAGGTCGCTTACGCTGGCCAGGGAGGGTTGGGCGACATAATTCTCCATCCTCAGTATAAGGATAACCACTGGATATACCTTTCGTATGCTGAACAGGGTACTTCAGGAAAAAGGGGGGCCGTTGTTGCCCGGGCTAAACTCCGCCCCGCAGCCGCAGTGCCAGAACTTGAAAATCTTGAAGTGATCTGGCGCCAACAGCCCAAAGTCTCAGGCAGCGGGCATTATTCCCATCGCTTGGCATTCAGCCCGGATGGGCATTTATTCATCACCTCTGGAGATCGGCAGAAACAGACACCGGCCCAAAGCTGGCAACAAGATTTGGGCAAGATCATCAGATTAAACGCGGATGGATCGGTGCCACCGGATAACCCATTTCAGGATAAGGGAGAACGGGCAAAAACCTTCTGGACTCTCGGACATCGCAATATGCTTGGTATTGCTTTTGACAGGGATGGACAACTCTGGGTAAACGAAATGGGGCCCAGACACGGGGACGAATTTAATCTGATCGTTGGTGGAGATAATTATGGTTGGCCCCTTGTATCCTGGGGCAATCAATACTCCGGTATTCCCATTCCTGCCCACGATACGCGGCCGGAATTCCATGCCCCCGAGCTATACTGGGTGCCAACTGTTGCACCTTCAGGCTTGATAATATACTCCGGCTCCATGTTCCCACAGTGGCAGGGGAATGCCTTTAGCGGAGGACTCAAATCAAAATCACTGCTGCGCATCAGGATTGAAGGTGTCCACGCTGAGGAAGTTGAACGTTTTGCCATGGGTAAACGGATCCGCGAGGTTGAGCAAGGACCTAAAGGGGCAATATGGGTTCTGGAGGATAAAAAAGGGGGGCGTTTGCTTCGGCTCACCCCTCACGAGTAAATAGTGGTGCAGGAAATATGCTGTACCACCACAAGCATTTGTTGCTTGAAACACCGGCGGCGAATCTTTCTGCCGGGATTATAGTGAGTACATATACGGTTGGTGGGTTCAGCGGCCCCTTGGAGCATGAGGGGGCTGTCTAAGAAATCAAAGGCAAAGAAATAAAAAATAAGCGATTCCTGTGCATTGCAGGGGGATGCAGATATTAACATGGGGCACGAACATCATCACGCAATAGAGAACTACGATCGGGCCTTTGCCCTTGGTATCGGGCTCAATATTGTCTTCGTCATTATTGAAGCGATATATGGTGGCCTGGCCGGATCGATGGCGCTGCTCGCCGATGCCGGGCACAATCTCAGTGATGTGTTCAGCCTGGTTCTGGCCTGGGGTGCCACCGTGCTCGCCGCCAGAGCTAAAACGCAAAAACGCACCTACGGGTTACGCAAGGCAACCGTAATGGCCTCTTTGCTCAGTGCCATGCTCCTTCTGGTTGCCCTGGGGTGGATTGCCTTGGAGGCGTTTAAACGTTTTTCCCAGCCGGAACCTGTTGCGGAGGTTACGGTTATTGTCGTTGCGGCGATAGGGGTGGTGATCAATACTGCGACGGCGTTGCTGTTTGTCAAAGGGCAACAGCACGACCTGAATATCAAAGGGGCGTATTTGCATATGGTTGCGGATGCAGCGATATCCCTGGGGGTCGTCCTTGGCGGGGTGATCATTTTGTATACGGGCTGGCTGTGGCTTGATCCACTTATAAGTATCTTCATTGTGGTGGCGGTCTTTATCGGCACCTGGGCTTTACTGCGGGATTCCCTGAATTACGCCATGGATGCGGTGCCTTCAGGTATTGATGTGGCGACGATACACGATTATTTTCTGCAGCATAAAAGGGTAGAGCGGGTGCACGATCTGCATGTATGGCCTCTGAGCACCACCCAAGTTGCTCTGACTGTTCACCTGGTGGTTAGTGATGCGCGCATCGATAACACTTTTTTGTGTGATTTGCAGAGAGACCTGCACCACGACTTTGGTATCGCGCACTCCACCATTCAGCTCGAAAGTCTGGACGGGGAGAACTTCTGTATGCTGGATGAAAACTCCTGCTGTTGAAAAATGGTTCTGTTGTGGTAAGTCATAAAGAGGCCAAGAAATTGAACGATGGACGGGGAACTGGTCTTGGTGAACAGATCTTCGGGGAGATGCCCGTTGTTTCCGCTCTGAGGGCCTGCTTCAAGAAGAGGGCTTGCCGCACTGGCAGGATGTTCACAAGCAGACAAGCGAAAGGAGGATGGCATCAGCGCCAACAAAGAGATATGCACGGGTTGGGTTTATTTGCTTTTCGACGATAGGTCACTATTTTTTCGTCCGATATACAAACCAGGAACGTTTGCCGGACTTCCGAAATTTAGCTAAAGGGGAGTAAACCATGTGGAAAAATATGCTCAAAGCAGGAGGATACGTCATGATTTTAAATGAATTGGCAAATCAAGTCAAAAGAGCCAGTGGATCGCGGGCAAGGGATATCCGCCGCAGCAGAACTACAAATTTAGCCATCGGCGCCGGTATTGGCGCTGCGGTGGGGGTTACGCTCGGGGTTTTGTTCGCTCCCAAATCAGGTAAAGAAACGCGCCAGATCATAGCTGAACGAACCGGCGAAACCGTGGAAAATTTAAGAGAAGATGCGGCCGCAGCCAAAGACAAAATATATGCTTCGGTCACGGAAAAAGGCGCCCTGTTACGCGAAGCCGGACATAAAGGGGTTGATGCTGTAAAAGAAACCCTGGAAAAAACAGACGAAGACAAGAAGGTTGAATCCAAAAAATAGAAATTGATAGAAACTGCCTTTTAACCCAGAAAAAAAGGACAGCCTTATGCAAGGATCCATAACCCTGAACGAGCTGGGGATATTTATCTTATTTGCTTTAATTGTGGTGGCGGGTGGATATGCCATCGTGACGCTGAGAAACATTAACGGCTTGGTAAAAGAAGCTACAGCGGTGTTGCAAGGGAATAAAGACCATTTAAATAAAATCATTCCAAATCTTAATGGAATTGCGGAGAATACCGCCATAATCAGCGAAGAGGTCAAAAAAAGTGTCGGCGAAGCAGGTGCGGCGATTAGAACGATTTCGCACGAAACCACCGATACGGTCTTGACGATCAATGAGACCGCTGAATATGTGGCAAAGTATGCCATCGTGATTGGTGAAATTATCAAAAGTGTTGTTTGCATGTTCTCGTCGGACAAAAAGCACTGAAGGAGAGTGTTGCGCATTTTCCAAATGACAATCCAGGGGGAGAGACAAAGGGGGAGGACATCCGCGGTGTGCAGGCAACGATAGCTGCCCCCCTGAAAGGCCTGCAAGCCTCCGCAGAAGGAAGACACCGACATGCTTTCATCCATAAAAAGGGAATAACAACCAGAAAGAAAAGGAGACCAAACTATGCTTAGCTGGGCGGTTACATTTTTTATAATTGCTATTATTGCGGGTCTGCTGGGGTTCACCGGAATCGCGGGTGCGGCTGCGGGGATTGCCAAGATTCTGTTTTTTGTTTTTATAATTATATTTGTGGTGTTTTTGCTGATGGGTCGGCGCCCGCCGGCAGCATAGCAGCCCAAGGAACTACAGCGAAACGAATTACAGGACAGCACCAGAAGCAATAAGGGCCGGAGTGCATTTATACCCGTCTGTTTTCTACAGACACACACGGAGAATGACCATGAATACCCAGCCGGAAATAGGCGCAACAGCTCCAAGCTTCTCTTTGGCAGACACTGCGGGAAATCCAGTGGTTTTAAGCAGTTTTCGCGAGCAAAAGACTGTGCTGCTGGTACTCAATCGCGGCTTCAACTGACCTTTCTGCCGTAGGCACATGGCGCAGTTGCGCCGCCACGCCAGTGAGTTTTCAGACCTGAATGTTCAGGTTGTTATTGTCGGCCCCGAAAAAGCGGACGCTTTTGTTGCCTATTGGCACAAAGCCGGATTGGATGCTGCCGCCCTGAGCTTCGTCGGTATCCCCGATCCGGAGCATGAGATCCTGAATCTGTATGCGCAGCCCAACCGGCTACTGCGCCTGGGACGGATGCCGATGCAGGTGTTGATCGATCAGGGCGGAATACTGCGCTGGAAATACGTTGGCCGTTCCATGATGGATATTCCCGCCATAGAGACAGTACTGGAGGAATGCCGCAAGGTGATGAAGTCTGGGAGTGTTTCTGAATAATGTGGGGTAGGGTGGGTGCTGCCGGGATGCGACCTGGATGAAAAGTGTAGCCATGGCGGTACGCAAATGTAGGGGCGAAAAATTTTTCGCCCTCCAGCACCGCGCTACGCGATAGCGAAATAAACAGTCGCCAATGGCAATAAAAAAAAGCGGCACCCGTGGAAACAGGTGCCGCTTTAGTATTCATACTCTCGTTCCCACGCTCCCGCGTGGGAATGCATATGTGCCTTAAATCAGGCCTTATGCGTTGGCGTAACGGCTTTGACTTCGGCCGGGGCGTTGTTTGCTCTTGAACGAATTGCGTCCATTTGCATTGCGCCCATTGTTGTTGCTTCGGCCGGGTTGTGCGCCTGCGGATTTGGTCTTTTCGGTATCTTCGCCTTTGTACTCATAGCCCTTGACATGCTCTTTGGTTATTTTCTTCTGCAGCATTTTTTCAATGGCTTGGAGCAGTCTGGTTTCATCTCCGGCTACCAGGGAGATGGCCTGACCTGTGTGTCCGGCACGTCCGGTGCGCCCGATCCGGTGCACGTAGTCTTCCGGGATGTTGGGCAGATCGTAGTTGACCACAAACGGCAATTGCTCAATGTCGAGCCCACGTGCAGCGATGTCGGTAGCGACCAACACCCGCGCTCTACCCGCTTTGAAATCAGCCAAGGCCTTGGTCCGCGCACCCTGACTCTTGTTTCCGTGGATGGCAGTGGAGCGGATTCCATCCCTTTCCAGCTGTTGCGCCAGACGGTTGGAGCCGTGCTTGGTGCGGGCAAAGACCAGAACCTGCTGCCAGTTTTGCGACCCGATCAGATGGGAGAGCAATTCGCGCTTTCGGCTTTTGTCGATGGGATACACGGTCTGGCTTACCTGCTCAGCAGCGGTGTTGCGCCGGGCAACCTCAATCATTACAGGTTTATGCAGCAGTTTGTCGGCCAGATTCTTGATTTCGTTTGAGAATGTGGCGGAAAATAACAGACTCTGGCGTTTTTGCGGTAACAGCGCCATAATTTTACGGATATCGTGGATAAAACCCATATCCAGCATCCGGTCAGCTTCATCCAGCACCAGAATTTCAACCTGGGAAAGATCCAGAGTTTTCTGCCCCACATGATCAAGCAGGCGTCCTGGTGTAGCTATTACAATATCGACCCCCTTGCGCAGGGTGTTGATCTGAGGACGGATGTTAACCCCGCCGAAGATAATAGTGGAACTCAGCGGCAGGTAGCGCCCGTAATTGGCGACACTTTCACCAACCTGAGCCGCCAGTTCACGCGTTGGGGTCAGAATAAGGGCGCGCACGGCGGGTTTTCCTGCTGCTTTTGGTTTTGTGCTGGTATGCAGGCGCTGCAGCAGGGGCAGGGTGAACCCGGCTGTTTTACCGGTTCCGGTCTGGGCTCCGGCGAGCATGTCGCCGCCATTGAGCACTGCGGGGATCGCTTTTAGTTGAATAGGGGTGGGTTTGCTGTAGCCCATTTCGGCAACAGCACGGAGAAGTTCGGCCTTAAGACCGAGGGTGTCAAACGTCATGTAACTTAATACTCCAGATTGGATTCCGCCTATCCGGCGCATGGCGCCGCAACGGTCTGTCAGGTTGGGAATCCCATAGATTGGTGTCAGGGGGGGATATCTTGAGGAAATCTACCAAAAACACGTAAGGTGCCGACCGATGGGCACCAAGGAATTGCGTAAGTTAGCATTGCCACGTGGGGATGTCAAGGAGATAGTGGTGGCTGCGTTTGTGCACAATCTATTTAGGTGCCGCAGCCGGAGCGTTGGTGGCAGTCCCTGGGTGTGGTTTCGATTGTTCGAACCAGAACGGTTAAAATTAACCATGGCGGTATGCAAAGGGAAGGGCTAAAAATTTTTCGCCCCTACGGTATATTTCATTGTGCCTGGTTCTAGGTTAGCACCTGTAGAGATGTGCAATGGATGGCGCTTGGTATTCCGTATGCGCGCGGCTAGAATCAACCATAGCGGTATGCAAACGCAGGGGCGAAAAATCTTTCGCCCGCCTTGTTATGCTCAAGGGCAAGATCAGAGCCGCCGGCACCCACCCTACCCATACTCTTTATCCGATTTTATCCGCCAGGGTACCAACACAGATGCCGAACAGAATGGAGCGATTCCACCGCAGGATAGTTCTGAAATTGGGGTACACCAGCCAGGCGCTGCTTCCTGGACCATCGGGCTGCAGGAGTGATGCCTCTATGTCGACGGCGGGCAGGGGACCATTCCACATGGTTCTTACCCCGAGTTGATTCCACTGCTGCAGAGACAGACGCTCATTCAACCCCAGTTGGGCGGGAGTTATCTGCGCTGGAATCTGAACCTGCCGTCCCCAGGTGTATCCACTTTGCCACCCGACCTGCTGCAGATAATTAGCCGCCGAGGCCAGGACGTCCGGGATTGAATTCCAGATGTCTATCACTCCATCATCATCTCCATCCACGGCGTAGTTTAGAAAGGATGAGGGCATGAACTGGCACTGTCCCATGGCCCCGGCCCAGGAACCCTGCATCGCTTCGGCACTGATATGTCCGGCTTCGATGATGTGCAGCGCATGGAGCAGTTCGGTGCGGAAATAGTCGCTGCGGCGTCCATCATATGCCAGGGTTGCCAGGGCATGAATCACGGAAAACCCGCCGGTGTAGGCGCCATAGCTGGTTTCAATGCCCCACAGGGCGACAATAAAACGGGGCGGCACGCCGTACCGGTGCTCAAGGCGTTCGAGCAGTTCCGCATGCTGGCGCAGCATGTTTCTGCCGGTTTCGATCCGCTGTGGCGTCAGGCGCTGTTCGAGATATTCCGCGAGGGTGAGTTTCAGCTCCGGCTGATTGCGATCCAGGCTTATGATCCGTGGAAGTGGAGCATTGATCTCCTGGAGGGCTGCGTCCAGGGTTTGTTCCGTTATCCCCTGGGTTAACGCCTCCTGGCGCAGGTCCTGCAGCCAGAGCGCGAAGTTGCTCGCTGCAGAAGCGGCAGTAGTTTGAGCCAGTGCGACGTTCATCGGCGGGCTCACAGCCGTGAGGCCGACGCTCAGAAGCAGGATAACGATTATTTTCGCCATGATTGCCATGCTTTGCATACCCCCTTCAGGGTTTATCGGATTATGTTTGATTTTACTGCAGCTTGTTTGCCTAGCCTGTTGGTCCAGTATAGCACCTATATGTGGAGGTCAGGGTGGAGATCAGGGGCTGGAGCGCTGCCATTGGTCAATGTAGCCGCTGCCGATGGCGCTCCAGGGCAGTTTCACCTGCAAGCTGGGCACCTCGTGGGCAACCCAGGCCGTGAAAGTGTTGCTGTTGGGGCCGGGAAAAACTTTGTATTCATCTGGCCACGGATATGAACGTGCCGCAGCCTCCAGGGGTTCGAGTAACTGCGCGGCCTCCGGGCCACGAAGGTCGGCGAGAACCCGCGGTTTTTTGCCGTACCAGTAGCGATCGGGTATATCCAGTACGATTCTTATGACTGGCAGCCCCTGGTGTTGGCGCCAGCCGATAACTTCGTATACTGTGTATTCATGGGCACCGGCGGGTTTGGCGGCTATCCAGGTGTGGACAGCAAACCAGCCGCGCCAGCTCCAGGCTGGGGCTGCATAGACCTGAATTACGGCGCCGGGCTCATCTGCAGGGATGGGAGCCAGCCCCGCGGATTCGCGGCTGGCGGTGCGCCAGTCGTCGTTGACGCTGCAAGCGTTGATAAGAAGGCAGAGACCCAGCAGGACGGCTAGCAAAGTAGCTGTTTTGCGTAGGAGCGGGTGTGTGGTCTTTGAGACGCACAAACGTGAGAACATAGTGTTTACAGCATTCCCTTCGTGTCATAGTTGTAGGGGTAATTCGTGGATTGCCCTTAGCATGTTAATCCGCCAGCCTGAATTTTCCTCCTCTGACCTCGACTATCACCATAGAATCAGTATCCAGGCCATTGTGATCTGCGGCGCTGATATTGTAAATACCGGATATGCCGATATGGTTGCGGGTGTTTTCAATGGCCTGGCGCAGCGCTTCAGCTTCGGTGCCGCTTGCCTTTATAGCTTCGGCCAAGATCATAATTGCATCCCAGGCGTAACCGGAATGGGTGTTGATGGGAAACTGTTTAGCGTAGCCCTTTTCTTTATACAAGCGGATAAACTCTTGAATCTTCGCTTTCTGGGGGTCGGAATCGGGTAATTCATCCGCAACCAGGAGCTTGGTGGAGGGCATCCGATTTCCCTCGCTGGCATTGCCGGCAAGCTCAATATACTTGGGATCTGGCAGGCCATGACACTGAAACAGGGGGATATCGATTCCGAGTTGGGCTCTGTTCTTCGCTACAATGGCTCCGGCCGGGCCGATAGTCCAGGTAACTATCGCTTCGGGGTGGGCGTTTTTAACCTTGGTAAGCTGGGTGGTCATGTCAGTGTCACGTGGCCCGAACGCTTCTTGCGCCACGATAGTGATGCCGTACTCAGGAGCCAGTTCTTTAATCCATTTGGCACCGTCTTTACCAAAACCGTCTGCGGCAGAGAGCAAGGCGATAGTTTTAATTTGCTGCTGCTGCAGGTACTGAAACAGACGCTTAACCGCGATGCTGGAGCGCTGGGGAGATTTGAAGACCCACTCGAAGGAACCGTATTTGTCCCCCATGATTACCGGGTCGCCCCCCACGGTCATAAGAATCGGGGTTTTGCCTTTGTTGGCGAGCATTTTCACCGCCATCCCGGTGTCGGTCATGGTGGGGCCGATGATGGCGACCACTTTATCTTTATAGATAAACTTCTTCACCAGGTTTACCGCCTTGGCGGGGTCGGCTTCGGTGTCACCAACTAGAAGTTCCAGTTTACGCCCGTCTATCCCCCCTGCGCTGTTGATCTTCTCCACCGCCATCTCGGCCACCAGCCGGGTGGGGGTACCGATAAATGCTGCGCGCCCGGAAAGATCAAAGAAAGCGCCGATCTTGATGGGCTCGCTGGCGCTGGCAGGGGCTGCAATGCCCAGCAGGATTGCCGTCAGTAACAATAAGTGTCGCATAGGTATCCTCTTTGGGGGTGGCGTTCGCTCAGGCGGATTAAGCTTTACCCGCAT
>CAYUJC010000073.1:8668-12874 GCA_964444945.1 uncultured Desulfuromonas sp. | reverse complement strand
GTCCACGATCCAACCCCCCTTGCCAAAGCGCTGGCGCGTGAATTCAATGGCCACCGGATCTGGCTCGACCAGCAGCGCGGCTACAGCCGGGTAGTTCTTCCGAAACCGCACCCCTGTCAGTTTGATTTCTCCCCCCTGCGCGCCCAGACTCTGGCCGCTGACTTAGCGTTGCGTGACTTTACCATCAACGCCATGGCCGTGGACCTGAAAGAGTTTGACCTGAAAGGGTTTGACCCGGAACACCCCAACCCCCCGGCGGCGTCTCTTTCTGCGCATGCTCCTCCTCTGCCGCAAATATCCATTATTGACCCCTTAGGCGGACAACAGGATTTAAACAATAAACGGCTGCATCTGTGCTCTGCCACCGTCCTGCAAGATGACCCGCTGCGGGTCCTGAAGGGGCTGCGTCACTGCGCCACTCTTGGATTCAGCCTTAGCCCCGAAACCCGTAAAGCCGCCACCCTGGCCGCGCCCGCTTTAATAAACGTGGCCCCTGAGCGGATCCGCAGTGAATTTGCATCCATGTTCAGTGCCACAGAGCTTCCCACCCTGGGTTATGCTCTGAGCGAGCTCTACCGCTGTGGCATCGATACCGCCTTGTCCTTGCCTCCTGCCACCCCGGAACATCTGCAGGGGCAGATTATCCCCGCCCTTGAGCAGGGCTTCAACGCGCTGGAACGCTGCGCACACATCCCCTACATGGCGCAGCGCATCCACTGGCCTGCTGGGGACGAATTCAGCTTCGCCAGCCTCGGATTATTCGCCACCTTTCTGCGGAGCGCCAGTCTTCAACGCCCGGACCCTGCGCCACCAGCATCAACATGTACCCACGCCGCACCTGCATTAAAACTGAGCCACAGGGGGCAAGCATGGCTGAACTGGTTTCTGCACTGCCCTGCCGCTATCCTGCCACAACTGGAACAGCTGCCACCGCGGCGCTATCCCCGCCGCGCCCTGCTTTACCTGACACACCTCAAATCTCCGTTGCCCCATGCCCTCTTTGCCCTGGCGTTCTTCTGTACCACCGAATATGAAGTTGAACTGCTGGCAGAGCTGCACCAGGTCTTTGCCTTATGCAGTAAAGATGGGCGCATCTCCCCGCTGCTCAGCGGGGCTGCCATCCAGCGCAAATATCCTCAAATACAGGGAAAAGAGCTGGGCGTATGTCTGGCGCAATTGAACAACGCAGAACGCACCGGCACAATAACCTCCAGCGCAGAGGGGTGGGAATGGGTGAAAAAGTATGCTGCAACAATTAGGAGTGGCATATAGGAGTGGCATATGGGTGGTGCGATGGGGGTGGTATCTTTTTACGAATTGACATCGAACCATATTCGGTTTAAATTTGGTCTAAACCTAACCACAGGAGCCGATGATGAAACTAGCAGAGCAAATAAAACCTATCAGCTATTTAAAAGCACACGCCGCAGAAATTATTCGCATAATGACAGAGCAACGCGAGCCGATGATCATTACCCAAAACGGTGAAGCAAAAGTAGTTATTCAAGATATTGAAAGCTACGAAAAAACCCAACAAACAATGGCCTTATTGAAAATCATGGCGTTAGGCAACACGCAAATTACGCAAGGGAACGTGCAACCCGCAACAGCCGTTTTTCAGCGCCTGCGCAGCAAAAAAGCAATATAGCTATGCCAGGTGCTACGCTATTCAAGGTCATATTTACGGATGACGCGGTAGATGATCTGGAACAATTGTACCACTACATTACCCGGCACGATGTTGATGGCAAAGCAGACTATGTACTGGATCAGCTTGAAGCCTGTGTCGCACAGTTGGGGCAAAATCCAAGGCGTGGCACGTTCCCTCCCGAACTGATCGCCTTGGGAATCCGTGACTTTCGCGAAATATTTTTCAAGCCTTACCGCATCATTTACCGCATCATCAGTGAGAATATCTATATTATGCTGATTGCCGATGGCCGCCGCGATATGGAAACCCTTCTGCAAAGACGACTGCTGCGACATTAAAAGCAGAACCGAAGTTCACAAAGACCATTGCGTTATCAGCATGGTGACCATCTGCAGAAATGGCTGTTTTTCGGTGGAACGAGGAGCAGACAGGGTTGGTGGCAATGTTGGTTCTAAAAGGAAGCAGGCGATCTCGTCTGGTTAGTGCCCCATTGCCGGCAATATCAGTCCGACAAGTAATATGTCACGGTAGAAACTACCCTTACCTTTTTAATATGCGGATTGTTTTTATCTCTTGCATTAATACTGAACTGCCCCTGCGAGGCTGTTTTGATTTTACCTAACGTACTCTTCGAGTCAGACGCAAACTTTTCCGCCACCTCGCGTGCTTTTTTTGTCGCTTCCTCAATCATTTCCGGCTTTACTTCATTCAGCCGGGTGAAAAGATATTCCGTTTGTGACTCATAATTCCCGCCGGTAAAAACAATTCCCTGTTTGCCCAGCTCCGACAATGAACCCATTATGTTTCGCACCGAACCTATGTTTTTGGAGTAAACCGTTACGGTCTGGATTGCTGTGTATCGAAATTCCGCCTTCTCCTGCCCCCCATACTGTTGTGCCAATTTATCTGTAATTGAAGGGGGCGCAAAGGTTATTTCTTCTTTACTGACACCGCTCTTTTCGAGAAACAATTTTATCTTGTCCGTGCTGTGCTCAATCGCTTCATAAAGTTCTTCGAGTTTATTCCCGGTCTCAGTAAACTGAATAGGCCAAATAACAATATCCGCTTCGAATTCTCTTTCCGACAATCCTTTTACGGTGACGGTACGCTCATACTCCTTATATTTTATAGCGGTGTTCCCCAAAAGATACCCCAGTGAGGTCAAGCCAAGAAATATACACAACCCCAGTATCAACGCACTTATTTTGCAATTTTCCCGCATCTAACTCTCCCTTCAACATTACGGCATACGAGTTAAGCAAACCTTCCATTGCGCCCAAGGTTTTTATTTATACCCATTTTTTCATCCTGCGCAGAATAGAAATAATGCTAATTACCGGTAGATTTGTATCCATATCTTCTATTCGTCCAGGAAACAGGCCGGATCCTTTGCCGTGAAGGGGTCCTGCCCGTAGCCGTAGGTTACGGCCGGGCACCCGCCACACACCGGGCGTAGCCTGCAGTCGATACATGCACCAGAGCCGCGCCGGTAAGCTTTGGCTTTTTCGGCAAAATAGATCTCTTCCAGGCTATTGTGCAGAATATTACCGATAGGTGAGGGGTATTTGCGACACGCATGAACCTCGCCACTAGGCAGCAGGGAGACAAAATTAAACGCCGCGCCACAGCCGAATCCGGTGCAACCACCGAAAAGATCCAACCCCTGCAGATCTCGCTCAATGTTGATTAGATTATCTTTCATAGCCAGTATCGGGTTCTCGCGGCACGCCGCCAGATAGTCTTTGACGAATGCCTGATAGTTTGCCTGTTGCGCACACTGCAGTGCGGCACCCTCTCCTACCATGGAGAGCCGATTGTATGTGAACAGGTCAACGCGCTCGCGCAACTCCTGTGCCAGAGGGAGAACCTGATCCAGGTTGTCCTGGGTCAGAGTCAGCATCACCATAGCATAGACTTCTCTCCTTTTGAGCAGATCCAGAAAGTCCATAACCGCTCTATAGTTACCCGCTCCCCTGATATAATCGTTGTGCGGTTCCAGCCCTTCCAGGCTCACCTGATAAAAAACCGGTTTTTCAATTTCCAAAATCTGCGCCAGGCTATGTTCACTTACCGGATTCCCCAGGATTGCCGGAGTCAGGTTGCGTTCTACCGCGGCGTGGTAGAGCGCCACAAAGGATGGATGCAAAAACGGGTTGCCGCCGGAGAACGACACCTGCCCCGCCACATGATGGCGGCGACAGAAATCGCGCATCTGCTCCAGAATTGTTACCCCCTGAGCAAAGCTCACATCCTCCAGCGCACTACGATCATAGCAATGGCGACAGTTCAGATCACAGCGCTGGGTGATATGCCATTGCAGAGTAAAAGCTTCGGCGCTAAGAAAATGCTCCGGGGTTGCTTCCGGCGCCGGGAACTCTTCTATGCGCCGGTGCAGGCGGGATTTTGGCTGCAGAATTAATCCTTTGCTAACCCCGTGCTCGATAGCTCGGTCCAGTACTCCTACCGCCTGTCCTTGCATGGCTGCAACCGCGTGCAGGTTCAGCTGCTCTGTAACCAGTTTCAGGGCCAGAAGATCATCTGCACTCGCCACACTC
>CAYUJC010000073.1:0-8568 GCA_964444945.1 uncultured Desulfuromonas sp. | reverse complement strand
CGCCAGCGTGGAGGGAGTTTCTCATAAGAGCGCGGAAAGATTTCGTGCAACGCGTTTGCCATAGAAGCTCCAGAAAAGCGGATTGGCGGCTCCAAAAAAAACCGGATTGGCGTTTTAAAAACGGCCAATCCGATAATAGAGGCAGCAGTAGAGATGAACAAATGAAAAATATTAAGTTTTCAGTACCGGGGGGTACTGATCAGTTGGATCCACCACAGCCACTCGCAGCAGGTTTTTTCTTGGGCGCATCTTCATCAGTACCCACGGTACCGTCAGGTTGCCCGTCGCCGCTACTCGCAGCGGGTTTCTGTTCTTTGTCGGTGCTCACTGCACCCTCAGCTTGTCCTGCTCCGCCACTGCCTGCAGGTTGTTGCTCTTTTTCGGCGCTGACCTCGCCGTGATTTCTGGATC
Source organism: uncultured Desulfuromonas sp. (assembly GCA_964444945.1). Classification (GTDB taxonomy): domain Bacteria; phylum Desulfobacterota; class Desulfuromonadia; order Desulfuromonadales; family Desulfuromonadaceae; genus JAIVHC01. Next base: position 8,157 of record CAYUJC010000073.1, on the reverse strand, counting down.
CTCAGCCACTGCCGGCATGAACCTGCGCCGGTAGGGAAACGCCAACTGCGGACATCAGGGTAGCAATACCCAGACCCGCGAGGATTTTTTTCATCTCATTGTCACGCATGTAACCCTCCTGAACGTTACGCAATGGTTTTTAGCCATAAAACCTTCAACACCGCTCTGTGTTGCCTATTTTTAAACTTAACCGTTCAGACGCAATTGTCAAACTTCACCCCTGCGTTTCTTTTCCTTGACTCTGTTTCAATTCTGTTCCTATAGTTGTCTTGTTTCAATCCCGTTCCACTTTACACTTGTTCTTACACGCAGAAGATAAGGAGATAGTATGGCCTTGACAACGAAGCAGGAGAAGGTGTTTCGCTATGTAGCGGAATCGATTGCGCAAAAAAATATCAGCCCAACCATCAGGGAGATTGCAGCGGGGATTGGTTCCGCTTCGATAAATGGAGTGCACCGCATGGTGCAGACGCTGATTGGCAAGAAATTGCTGGCACGTGACCATGACGGGTTATTGGTACTGGGAGATGCGGCGGAGCAGCTTCCGCCTACCACCTCCCTCCCCTTGCTCGGCTACATCAGCGCCGGGCTCCCTATGGAGGAAACTGAAGGAGAGGAACGGATTGATGTGGGGTATTTGCTTTTAGGCCCGGAGCATTATCTGCTTAAGGTAAATGGGGACTCCATGCTGCAGGATGGGATTCTGGATGGGGCGTTGGTGGTGATTAAACCCGCCAAGCAGGTGCGCAATGGAGAGCTGGTGGTAGCGCTGGTAGATAACACCGCTACTACCCTGAAGCGCCTTTATCGGGAGAAGGATGGCAAGATCCGTCTGCAGCCGGCCAATGACAATTATCTGCCCCAGTTTTATGCTGCAGATCGGGTGGTGGTCCAGGGTACGGTTGTAGGGGTGGTTAGCCATCTGCAGGGGGCAGCGTAGCAACAATTCGAGCGCGAAATGCGGCTTCATGCCATACGCCACGAAGCGACAAGTAGATTATTTGAGTGCGGCTTGAATATGATGGAAGTTGCGAGTATTATTGGGCACCAAAACTTAAAGATGTTGAAGCGGTACACGCATCTGAGGGCAGAGGATTCAGCTGAAAGGCTGGGATAAAAAAAAACTCCTGTCTAAACATTTAATGGCAGGAGTTAACCCCCTGTGTCAGGATAGATGTCGCCTCTAGTTGAGAGACTTTGTGTTAATCTACGGGGCAAAAGAGAGGACGGCAGATGAATTCATGTACACAAATTTGTCACAGTGACTGTGACAAAGGAGGGTTTTTGAACAAAAAAAAGGATTCCCGCTAACTGTGTAAGTAGCGGAAATCCTTTTATTTATTGGAGCGGGAAACGAGATTCGAACTCGCGACATTCAGCTTGGGAAGCTGACACTCTACCAACTGAGCTATTCCCGCATATGTTTTTGCTTTTGACGCTAGACTTTTGCCCTGCAAGCACTGTAAGAATGCTTTTTCCATGGCGTGCAGGAGCGGAGTATATGAAAAGGGGCACGCGCTTGTCAATCTTTTTTATGGGCCTTTTTCTGCCCCACAGCTCCTGTAGCTGGCTTGTGGAAACTTATGCCGGGCACCACGCACGCAAGGTCCTGATCTCCTCGGCCCAGCGCTCTGGTTCCGGGGTTTCAAGTATCAGCGGGATGTTATCGAAGCGGGTGTCCTGCATAATGTATTGAAAGCAATCCCATCCGATAGTCCCATCACCCAGGGGTGCATGGCGGTCAACTCGGCTGCCGCACTCTTTTTTGCAGTCGTTCAGGTGCATCCCCTTGAGGTATTTAAACCCGACTATAGCGTCAAATTCGGCGAAAGTTTTATTACACGCGGCTTCTGAGCTTAAATCATAGCCGGCGGCAAAAGCATGACAGGTGTCGAAGCACACACCGATACGCTTTTTATCCTCAACCAGACGGATTATTTCAGCCAGATGCTCGAAACTGTAACCCAGGTTGGTTCCCTGCCCGGCGGTGTTCTCCACCACGGCAATCACGTTCGCGCTCGCATCCAAAGCTATATTTATCGATGCGGCGATGGTGTGCAGACAGGTGCTTTCATCCACCTGTTTCAGGTGACTGCCGGGATGGAAGTTCAGGTACATCAGCCCCAGCTGATCGCAACGCTGCATCTCATCAATAAACGCGGTGCGCGAACGGGTAAGCTTCTCCTCCTCGGGATGGCCTAAGTTGATCAGATAGCTATCGTGGGGCAATATCTGTTGCGGCGTAAACCCCAACTCTACACACTTTTCCTTGAATTTGGCTATTTCCGCGGGGCTCAGCTCCTTGGCATGCCAGCGTTTCTGGTTCTTGGTAAACAGAGCGAAGGCATTAGCACCAAGCTGTGCTGCATTTTCCGGGGCATTAAATACCCCTCCTGCTGCACTTACGTGCGCGCCGATGTATTTCATATCTAGCTGATATCCTTTATGAAAAAGTTATGGGGAGATTATGGGGTAGGAAGTTTTTCAGTCATTGCGGCAGCTGAACTTATCGTGTCTCAGCCGGAATTGAAGCGCCCCAGTTGGGGCACCGTTCAACCTGAATCATATCAGTTCTGCATACACTGATGCTAACATTTTCAGGCCGGGCAATTTAGAGTTGAGAATCCGATACACCTGATGATGGTCTATTTTTACATAGTCATGCACAAGCAGGTTTCTGAACGCAGCCATCCCATCTATTTCAGAAAAAAGGGCAGCAGAGACAACGCCCTGATCCTTAAGGGTGCGGAAAATATCCGCATAACTTTCCGGTTTGGGATGTCCGGAATCTGCAATGATGTGATTGCCGATATCCAGCAGACATTCGATAGCCAGGTGCAAATTGCGCTCTGCAGTGCTGTAGATGAAAGGATCGGCACAAAATCGCTCAATATCATACTCAAGCGTCTTATCCAGAACAGATAAATATGTGCGCAACCTTTCCAGCCTTGCGTCTAAAACAGCACGGTTAACCATGGCTCTCCTGCTCCTGCTGCAGCTGGCGTTTAAGATACGGGCGCTGCGTATCGCGCAGATGCTGCGTATCCAGATATTCGCCCAGCGTGCGTGCTTCAAACATAACCCGCACCTCCCGGTTTTCTTTGATTACATTGCCATTACAGATAACTTCATACTTCAACACCGGAGGCGCCTGATTGAGCACGACCAAATCAACAGGAACAAAACCCGCAAGCCGCTGCAGCTGTTCCAGCAATTGCAGGCGAAACATCAACATATCTTCGCGCTCCTGCACAAATACTGCAATATCAATATCACTCAGCGGCCCGCCCTCTCCCCGCACCTGCGAGCCGAAAAGGTAGGCAAATTCCACCTGCGGCATCCTGCCCAGCAGAGCTTTTACCTCGTTGAGAATTTCAGACATCTTCCATATTTCCCTGCAGGAGGTTTTTGGCATGTTTAAACCGTCAACTCCATGTTGTTGAACAGGCTACGCATCAAGCTGTATTTTAACATAAATATGCGGGTGCATCCCGCGCTCTTTGTCTTTTGTTCAGTACAATAAGTGCATATCCAATGGCCCAGAGCCACAAAGAGCTCCGCCAATGTAGACTCGGGGCATATTTTCAGGAATACTGCTATTGCATTAACGAGATCTCTTTGGCCTGCAGTGCTCTGTGGACAACCAAGAGCACAAATCAGTTACGGAGGACCCCATGAACAACCGCTTTATCATCAGCTGGAAAACCCTGCAACGCACCTGGAGCGACTGGCGCAGGAGTGATGCCCTGCCGGGCATTGCACCAGACCTGCCTGAAAAAGATGAAGAGATGGTGATTCAAGTACTCAGCGAGTGTGTTGCTGCACGTCATGGTGCAGTAACCGCGCGCCAGCACGCCGCGAGCATCGGTGAACTATACCTCACCCTCAACAGCAGCGGGCGACGGCGCTTTCTGGAGATCCTCGCGGATGCGGATCAGTTCGGCGTGGATCAGGAGCAGGTGCGCAGGGTTTCCCGTCTGCTGGCCGCAAACGAAGACGAGGAAGAGTTCCGGCAGAATATTCTCAAGCTGCGCGAAGCCCTGGTCTCTCCGCGCCAGCAACTCTTGCAGCAGTTCAACGCCCTGCCCCAGGGGGTCAAGTTTCTCATAGATATGCGTGCGGAACTGCTGGAATTTCTCCCGGATTCGCCCACCCTGAAACGCCTGGACTACGACCTGCAACAGCTCCTCGCCACCTGGTTTGATGTCGGATTTCTTCAGGTCAGACAGATCGACTGGCAGAGCCCGGCGGCCCTGCTGGAGAAGCTCATGGAATATGAGGCGGTACATGTCATCAGCTCGTGGAGCGATCTGCGCCATCGGCTGGAGTGGGATCGACAATGTTACGCATTCTTCCACCCGGCACTGCCGGAAGAACCCCTCATCTTTATCGAGGTAGCCTTGGTCAAGGGGCTGGCCCCAAGCATTCAGGTCCTGCTTGAAGAACACCGCGATGATATTCACCCGGAAGAGGCTGATACCGCGATCTTCTACTCCATCTCCAACGCACAGGCAGGGCTCAAAGGGATCAGCTTCGGCCCTTTTCTGATCAAAAAAGTGGTCGACTCCCTCAGCCACACCCTGCCGAATCTGAAAATCTTTTCCACCCTCTCGCCCATCCCCGGTTTCAGGCGCTGGCTGGAGCAGCTCCTTGCCGACGATACATCTGCACAGGACAAGGAATCTTTCTCTACGGTTCTGGAAGAAGCAGCGCAGGCCCTGGGGGTTGAAGCTAACCTCGCCAGCGTCATTGACCACCCGGACTGGAGGGAGAACCCTCAGGTGTGCGGCTTACTCAAAGAACCACTGCTGACTCTGTGTGCGCGCTACCTGCACCAGCGCCGCGCCAAGGATAACGCTCCCCTCGACCCGGTGGCGCGTTTTCATCTCGGCAACGGCGCCCGCATTGAACAGCTCAACTGGCTGGGGGATGTATCTGCCAAAGGGATGCGCGAATCCTGCGGTCTGATGGTCAACTACCTGTACGCACTTAACGACATCAAGCACAATATCGAAGTCTATTCTCAGGAAAAACATATTGCCGCCGCACCGCGCATCCGCAAACTCCTCAGCGAGCACGAAACCAAGCTGGGGCCGCTATCCGGTCTGCGCCGCTGGGGGAGCCGCAAGGGGCGCTGAGGGGAAGGGGCTTGATAGTTTTCATCCAGAAGCGGCCCTGCCCCGAAACCTGGGAACCAAACAGATAGGCAAATTAAACTTCAGGAAGACTTGCAAGCAACTGGGTGATCTTATCGATTCTAACTTGTATGTCAGGTTCCATTTCTGCCCCTCTTTTCCCCGCGTCATTGAGGACTTGATCCGCAATCTTGGTTCACTGCCTGCCAGCAAGCTCCGATGTGGTTCGTGCCTCACCACATCCTATGAGGATATACGTTTAGGGCTATAACAGTTCCGCTTTAAGCTGTTTTTCGAAAAAGGCCCTGATCTGTTTTTTACTCACATTTTCTTCAGGTGCAAGATGGGTTATCATATCGTCTTCAATATCTTCTATGTACAGCAACGCAACGCAGAACAGCTTAAACGTCAAGCCTCTTACAATGGGTTGCGCACATTCAAAAATCGTTCTTACACTCATACCATGCTTAACCATACAGTATAAGTCATAATAATCTCGGTACTTTGCCCGTACAAACAGCACATTGGTCTTCATAGCTGCAATCGCATCCAAACTCGCAATATTCAATGTTTGCGGATGTTCAGGTCGAAGAAAAGACCATTGTGCATTAAAAAAAGTGACTTTCACCCCATTCAGCAAAAGATCCAACTGTTCGGGACTTTTATTGATCACTTCGTAGCTCGAAAATTGCTGAGCACACTGCAGGATAAGGGTTGCGTCAAACGAATCTGAATAAGTAAAGAAATCTAAATCTTCACTTTTCCTGTGGCGCAAATACAGCGCCAGTGCCGATCCCCCGACCAGACAATAATCACACAGAAAAGGGGTATTTTCATGCAGCGTTTGCAGGACATCCCTGGTTTCATCCAGCAAGTAATCGAAGTTTATCGGCTCTAGATCTTTGATGTTCAGCAAAATAACCAGCCTCCACATCCATATTAAAAAACACCCTGGCTAAAAAATAATTAAGGCGCTTAAAGCGTGAATCTGTAAGCACCCTGTTTTCCCACACCTGTTTGACGAACCGTTGCCCATACAGCAAGAAAACCTTTTGTATATCCTCTAAAGAGGCATACTTCAGCACCGTTTCAACCAACAATTGCCCCTTTTCGATACTGTAGTCTTCTGCCGGATCGTAGCTCCACAATAACCCTTTGTATTTAATCTTAGTGTAAAGAGAATCCTTTGCCTTTTCTGTTGCGGCAATCCGCGAAACTGCAGCAGTTGACATGCGCAGGTGCGCAGCAATTTCACTTTGCTTATACCCGGCGTGCAGCGCCTGGTATATTGCCCAGTTTCGCTCAATCTTTGAAGCACCTGTCTTGAAATAATCCGCAAGGGGTGGTCCTTTTTTAGTAAGCAAAACGTCACTGCCCTTTTCTATTCGAGAGTTTTTGGCATGTTTAAAGCGTCAGCTCCATGCTGTTAAAAGAGCTATACATCAAGCTGCATTTTAACATAAATATGCAGATGCATCCCGCGCTCTTTGTCTTTTGTTTATTAAGGTTCCACTCCACCCAACGTCATTGCGGACTTGATCCGCAATCTCCTCTTCACGCAGATCCTGAATCAAGTTCAGGATGACGGTGGTTTCGCACAAAGGATTAAAGCCCAACCCTGATGCGGCTCGCAGTCACAAAAAGTTCCGGCAATATAGACCCTGGGCATATTTTCAGGCATACATAAGCTGAGACAGTCAACCGATACTATGTATCTATCTGGGGCTTGATCACCTGATGGAGATCGCGCTTTGCGGTGCTGTAAACAAAGGGATCAACGCGAAAGGTTTTTCCTAAGAGCCACAAAGCACCTGTCCGATTGTCTTCGAATGGACGCGAGGCATTAACACAAGAATGGAGTCTGGGGCGGGTCAAACTTCAGGCAGCAGAGCTATTGCCGCCAAACAACTCGCGCGATTTTGACATCCCGCGCAGGTAACGTGCATTACGCGCTGCTGCCAGTTTTATCAGGCGGGCCGGAGTGCCGACATGGTTGCCGAAACGTTCGATAAAATGGTCGGAATGGGCGATGAACTTATCTACATCAATGCCCAGGCGCACAAGAATGACGGGTGAGTGTTCGGGGATATAGCCGCGCTTAGACGGGTGGACTGCACGCCCCACGGTATCCACCAGCTCAAGGTAGTCATCGAGGGCAAACGGAATACCGGCATGCAGTTGCAATGCAGGATCGAATGGGAGCAAGGGTGCTACTGGTGTGTGTTTAACCTCGGAGATGTTTGCTTCAGGGTCAGCAGGAGCGTTGCCTTGAGTTTCTGCAATGCACGGTTTGGCTTTCACCTGCTTGATGCGCTCTCGCACCGAGGTATGCGCACTATCTTCGGGGGTTTCTGCCATTGCAGCACGCACCGGATTCAGATCCACATACGCCATCGCTGCAAGGACCGCCTGCTCATCGAGCAATGCCTGACATTTGTAGCGACTCTCCCAGAAGTGCCCTTTTACGTCATCTTCGGCGTTTGCCTTGCGTGAAATAAACTCATTGAGGTTTTTCATAAACCAGGATAGACCGCACAGACGCTGGCGGTATTCGTTGGCGAGCTTGTCTACCTGCAGGAGCTCACCGCTGCTCATATCTTTGCGTTTTTCTGAAAGATAGCGCCGGATTATAAGCGGACCCTGGTAGAGTTGCGCCCAGCGCTGGATAACTTCAAAGGTGCTCATCTCTGCGACCCTGTCACGATCCACACGCACTACGATATGGTAGTGGTTGCTCATCACACTGTAAGCGGCAACGTCTATACTGAATATCGCTGCGAGCTGCATGATGCGTGTCTCCACCCAGTCACGTCGATGTTCATAGCTCTGCCCGGTAATATAATCGATACCACACAGATACGCACGGCGCACACAGCGAGATACAACATGATACCAGGGGGTTTCATCAAGGGAAACTTGTGAATAGCGTGGGGTTGCCATGGGTGCAAAGCTCCTGTTGGTGGCTTGTATGCTGCCACCCTAATGGATGTCGAGGACGGTGTCAATATTAAAGTGTGTGTCC
>CAYUJC010000072.1:0-12885 GCA_964444945.1 uncultured Desulfuromonas sp. | reverse complement strand
CGCGACTTCCCCGACTTCTGGAACCGCCATTTTGTGGCGGGGCCGAATAAAGGGGATGTGTATACCGGCAAGACCGCGCTGGGGACGAAGCCGCGCGAGCCCTATGCCGGGCTCCTCTCCGTCGACACTGTGACCCACCCGTGGACGCTGCCCCATCGCCTGGTTCTGCCGTGGATGTGGTTCGGACATGACGGCACTATTGCTGCCGATTGGGCCCATATTCCGCCGCGCACCCGCATCTACATCCCCGGTTACGGCTGGGGGAGGGTAGAGGACAAAGGCTCTGCCATCAAGGGGCCTCAGCGCCTTGACCTGTTCTTTAACTCCCACAAAGAGGCACTGCAGTGGGGGCGGAAGACGGTACGGGGGAAGGTGCAGCGCTAGGAGCCTGGCGGTTTATGGGAACAGGCTCGAACCGCTGGCAGTTTTCAACACCAATGAGTATGGAGAAAGCTTAAGGAGAACGTGAATAATGCTTAAACAGAAACTGACCAGGCTCTGTATTCTCTGTTTGGGGCTGTTGCTGAGCACCGCCTGTGAAAAAGAGGTACCTCAGGCATCGGCACCGATAATCCGACCCGTGAAGATCATAACCGTTGCCGCGGCGGAAAACCTGGAAACCATCCGCTATCCCGCGGTGATTCAGGCGGCGGGAGGAGTGGATCTGGCTTTTCAGGTTGGCGGCCTGTTGCTGGAATTACCGATTATGGAAGCTCAAAGGGTCCAACGGGGGGAATTGATCGCAAAACTGGATCAACGCGACTTTATCAGCCAGGTTGAAGCAGCCAGGGCGCAGTATGAATTGGCTGAGCAGGAATATCAACGCGCCCTGCGCCTGATAAAAGAGGATGCGATTGCGCGCCGAGAACTGGAGCAACGCAAGTCGCAGCGCGATTCAGTAAAGGCCCAGCTGGACACGGCACAAAAAGCGCTGCTGGACACTGAGTTACGCGCACCGTACCCTGGCCTGATTGCGCGCCTGCCGGTCAAGCATCTGCAGAATGTTCAGCCCGGCGCTATCATCGCTTCCATGATTGATGCGGAAAAGTGGGAAGCCATCATTAATCTGCCTGCCAGCGTTGTCGCCTCAACCCCGACCCGCCAGGATGAAGGGGTGTATGTGGTTCTGAGCGCTGCACCGGAAACGCAAATCCCGGCGCGGTTTAAGGAAGCGACCTTAGAGGCCGATGCCGCCTCGCAAACCTATGCCATCACTTTTTCATTCCAGGTGCCTGACAACCTGCAACTCCTGCCGGGAATGAACGCAGATGTCATTCTGAAGTCATCCACCAGACAAGCGATTGCGCATGAAAGTGGGGTTAGCGTGCCGCTGGCAGCCATACAGAGCGACGGGCAGGAGCAGTTTGTGTGGGTGGTGGTCAAGAACGCCAGTATGACGGTAACCAGGCGGCCAGTCAGAGTGCAGGAAGGGGTCGGTGAGACCCTGGTGATCACGGAAGGACTTGCGGTGGGGGAATCCATAGTCGCTGCCGGTGCCGCTTACCTGTCCGAAGGGATGCAGGTTCGTCCCTGGACAGATTAGACAACGAAGAGTACCCGCTGCCATGGATAAACCGCCCACATACGGGCGAGAAAGACGGGAATAAGGGATGAACTTCGCCGAATTCAGCATTAGAAACCAGGTGTTCAGTGTGATCGTCATCCTGTTGGCCTTGCTGGGGGGCTGGACCTCCTATCAGCATATGCCGCGCCTGGAAGATCCGGATTTTACCATTCGCAGCGCTCTGGTAATCACCCACTACCCGGGGGCCAGTCCACGGGAAGTCGCAGAGGAAGTGAGCGATCCCCTGGAACAGGCATTGCAGCAGCTGCAGGAGGTAGATGTCGTAAAGTCGGTCTCTTCTGCCGGCGTTTCTGAAATAACTGTCGATATAAAATATGCGTTTTCGCCGACGAAATCAGACCTGCAGATGATCTGGGGGAAGCTCCGCAATAAGATAGAAGATGCCGAAGCAGCGTTGCCGCCTGGAGCTCACCCGCCAAGAGTGATAGATGATTATGGGGATGTTTTCGGGCTGTACTATTTCATAACCGGCGACGATTACACCCCTGCCGAACTGCGCCGTTACGCCAGGCAGCTCAAAAGTGAGCTGCTCCAGGTTGAGGGTGTGGCAAAGGTGGATCTGGCCGGTGAACTGAAGGAAGCGATCTTCGTTGAAATTTCGCGCAATAATGCCGCGGCCCTGGGAGTGTCGGTCAAGAATATCTACAGTATCCTCTCCCAGCAGAATCGGGTCCTCTCCGCAGGTGATGTCAAAATCGGCGACTTGCGTGTCCTTATCGATCCCAGCGGGGCTATCGATTCGCTGGAAGCCATTCAGAATCTGCAGGTGGCGGCAACGGCAGACGGCAAAATTATCTACCTGAAGGATATTGCCCACGTATGGCGCGGTTACAAAACCCCGCCGGAAAAGCTTTACCGCTATAACGGCCACATGGCCATCGCGCTCGGGGTTTCCAATGTGCTTGGCGGCAATATCGTCAAGGTCGGCGAAGCGGTCACGGCGAAAATCGCCGCCGCAGAAAGTCGGCGCCCCCTCGGTATCGAAGTGCACGAATTTTACCATCAGGGCAAAACGGTAGCAGCTTCGGTGGATAATTTCGTCGTCAATGTCATGGCGGCGCTCGCAATCGTGATTGTGACGCTGCTAATTTTTATGGGGCTCAAATCTGCGTTGGTGATCGGCTCCATCCTGCTGCTGACCATTGCTGCGACCCTGACGACTATGGATATGGTGGAGATCCCGATGCACCGGATCTCTCTGGGGGCGCTGATTATCGCCCTGGGGATGATGGTTGATAATGCCATCGTCGTCACCGAGGGGATCCTGGTGGGGGTGCAGCGTGGCCGCGATAAACTCCAGATTGCCAAAGAGGTCGTCAGCCAGACCAAGTGGCCGCTACTGGGAGGCACCCTGGTGGGGTGTATCGCGTTTGCGCCCATTGGCTTTGCGCCGGGGGATACCGCGGAGTACACTGGCCATCTGTTCTGGGTGGTTCTGATTGCCTTGCTCTACAGCTGGTTGTTTGCGGTGACGCTGACGCCGCTGTTTTGTTTCTGGCTGTTTAAACCGCAAGAAAAGGACTCGGGCGAAGAGCGTGCAGATAATGCCTTCTACCGCTATTACAAGACCTCAATACACCTTCTCCTGCGCTGGCGCTGGATCAGTGCGGGGGCAGTGGTCGCGTTGCTGCTTGTGTCGGTGTGGGGGTTCCAGTTTGTAAAATCAGGATTTTTCCCGACCTCGACCACGCCGCAGCTTGTCGTCGATTATTGGCTCCCACAAGGTACAGACATCTCGCGCACCTATCAGGATATTGAAAAAATTGAAGCCTTTGTGGCGCAGCTCGAAGGGGTCAATGCGGTTCAAGCCTCAATCGGTGCCGGGGGGCTGCGCTATATGCTTATTTATGGCCCGGAATCGCCTAATTCAGCCTACGGACAGCTGTTGGTGCGTGTGGATGATTATCGAATCATCGGGGGGCTGATGCCCCAGATAGAGAACTTTATCGAGGAAGGATTTCCCAACGCGCAGGCTAAAATCTGGCAGTTTATTCTCGGGCCTGGGGGTGGGTCAAAAATTGAAGCTGTATTTAAAGGGCCGGATCCCGCAGAACTTCGACACCTTGTGGCGGCGGCGAAAGCGATAATGGTAGAGGACGGGCGCGCGAAATCGATCAAGGATGACTGGCGCCAGCCGGTCAGCGTCATCGAGCCCGTGTATGCGCAGACCAGAGCCCGGCGCGCGGGGGTGTCACGCGAAGATCTGGCTACGGCGCTGCAAATCAGTTTTTCCGGTCAGCAGGTGGGCCAATATCGTGAAGGGGATGATTTGATTCCAATTGTGTCCCGCGCTCCGGAGGCTGAACGGCTGGATGTTTCCGCCATAAAGAATATTCAGGTCACAAGCAGCATCACCGGAAAAATGGTTCCCATCGCTCAGGTTACGGAAGGGTTTCGAACCATCTGGCGCGATGGCATGCTGCGGCGTGAAGATCGGCTCTGGACCATCAAAGCACAGGCGGACCCGTACCCGGATGAACTGCCGTCCGAACTGCAGCAGCGCATCCGCCCCACGATCGAGGCCATTCCACTCCCTGACGGGTATACGCTGGGGTGGGATGGGGAATACGGAGATTCTGAAGAATCGAACGAAGCGCTGGCCTCAACCCTGCCGCTTGGTTTAATGGCCATGGTGATTGTGGTTTTTGTGTTGTTTGGCAAAGTGCGGCAACCGCTTCTTATCTGGCTGGTGGTGCCGCTGGCGTTAATCGGCGTGGTGTTCGGGCTGGTGACTACACGAATACCCCTGGAATTTATGGGTATTCTCGGAGTGCTGTCGCTCTCCGGACTGCTGATTAAAAACGCCATCGTACTGGTCGACCAGATTGATATGGAGATAGATAGCGGCAAGCCGCGCTACGACGCGCTGGTGGATGCGGCGGTGAGTCGGGTGCGCCCGGTGATGATGGGCTCCTTGACCACCGTCCTTGGGGTGATTCCGCTGTTTTTCGATGCTTTTTTTCAGTCGATGGCGGTGGTGCTGGTCTTCGGCCTGAGTTTCGCAACCCTGCTGACGCTGCTCATCGTACCGATTTTATACGCCATCTTTTTTAAGATCGAAGCCGGGGAGTCTGAACATGCGTGTGCGTGAATATCGTTTCTGGATCGTTACCCTGTGTGTGCTGTTGAGTGCCTGTGCTGCGCCCGTAGCGCAACCGGAAATCGACACCGCGATCAAGGCAGCAATGGACCGCCCGCCTGCGCAGTGGAGCGAAGATGCCGCCACAGCTGCGGTTGAGATTGGCTGGATCGATGCCTTTGCTGATTCGGCACTGGCCAGCCTGGTGCAGGAAGCGCAACGCAATAACCGTGACCTGCGCGCTGCTTCTGCGGATGTGGAGCGCGCGCGGGCGCTGGCGGTGCAGGCCGGAGCCGCACTTACGCCGCAGGTTGATCTGGGGCTGGGGGCGGCGCAGAGCGGTGCTCTGCGCGGTTCAACACCGAACACCACCGCTTTGACCCTTGGCCTGCAACTGGGATGGGAGGCAGATGTGTGGGGGCGGATCCGTGCCGGTTCGGCAGGCGCTCTGGCCAGCGCCCAGGCCGTCGAAGCTGATTATCGCTTCGCCCGCCATTCGTTGGCCGCGAATACGGCAAAAGCCTATTTTGCTGCGATAGAGGCGCGGTTGCAGACGGAGGTGGTACAAAAAAGCTTAACTTCCCTGGAAGAGACCTTGCGTATTGTGCAGTTGCGTTATGCCAACGGCATGACCTCCGCGCAGGATCTGGCCCTGGCCCGCTCCGATCTGGCAACAGTGCGCGGCCAATTGCTCGACGTTGAAAGTGCCAAGCGCGATGCTCTGCGTGCGCTGGAGCTTTTGTTGGGACGTTATCCCAGCGCTGAGCTGGCGCTGCGTACTTCCCTGCCGGAAGCGCCGCCTCATCCACCCGCGGGGGTTCCTTCTGAGATTCTGGAGCGGCGCCCGGATCTGGTGGCGGCGGAACGCCGTGTCGCGGCTGCATTCAATCTGCTGGATGAAGCGAAAGCCGCCAAGTTGCCGACGTTGAGCCTGACTACGAATGTTGGCGGCGCATCGAATTCTCTGACCAGCGTACTCGACCCACAGAACGTGGTCTGGCAGTTAGCCACAAACCTGCTCGCACCAGTTCTGGACGGCGGCCAGCGCCAGGCTCAGGTCGAAATCGCCACCGCGGAGCAGGAACAGGCGTTGGCCCAGTACACCCAAGTTGCGCTGGAGGCCTTCAGCCAGGTTGAATCGGCTCTCGACCAGGGGGTAGTGCTGGAGCAGCGGGCAGAGGAACTAGGCATCGCCTTCCAGCAAGCCAACAAGGCATACCGGGTTGCCAATATCCGCTATCGGGAGGGGGAGATCCCTCTGCTCGATCTTCTGGCCCTGCAGCAGCGGGTGGACCGCACGAGCAGCAGCCTGCTGGCGGTCAACCGGTTGCTGTTGGAACAGCGAGTCAACCTCCATCTGGCTTTGGGCGGCAGCTGGGAACGATAATTTGCAAGATCCACCGTAGATAGCTTCCCCGTCAGCACGCTGCGTGCAACTTCTTTTTGCCCGCACGCGCCAAAGCCTTGGGGAGGGTTTACTTTCTGGGAACGCACACTGCTGGAGGCGCCAGTAATTTCACCCCAGTGCAGATATTTACCCAAAAAATTGCTGTTCAAAAACCTCGAAATCAAAGCGCTTTTCTGCCAGTTCATGTACGAGGGCGATTTTTTCGGTGTCCTCGTGGGTTATCTTGGACACATCGTCGTTGATTTTCAGATACAGATCTGAAGTGCTGAATTCGCAAGTGCGCATATAGGGGATATTGCTGCGGTCAATTATCTGTTGTGTGATTTTGCCTACAGGCTGGCGCCCGGGGATCAGCAGACCGGCAATTTTGCTGCGGTATTCCGGCATCTGATACAGAACGCTCAGGGTTACCAGCAGTTCATCTCGACTGCTGGTGACGATCGCCAGCGTTGCGTCACGCAGCAGTTCTGTCACCCGTTGCGTAGATGCTGCACCAACCTGGACGTGGTGGACGATTTTTTCGGCCGAATCCTGCTCGCCATGGATTTCAAGGTTTAAAATCCTGGCAATGCGGCGCATGGTGGGGTTCGCCAGAATTGGCTGGTAGTTAAAACCTCCAATTACACTGAAAGGATGCTGCGCAAATCCCAATTGGAGCAGATCAAGAACCATCTCCCGTTTTTCCGGCACAATTTTATTGGCCAGCAATGCACGTACCTGGGCCTGTTCGCGCTCAAACAGAGCCAGATTCAGATAGACAGAATCGATTACACTCCCAACTCCGCCCCCTGAGATCATCAGTACCGGAGCATCGAGCATCTTCGCCATCTGTGCGTTGGAGATCCCGAGGACTGAGCCAACGCCACAGTGCCCCGCCCCTTCGATAATCAAAAAATCGCACTTGCTCTCCAACTCAGCGCACGCAGCACAAATCTGCGCCCGCATCGTGGCAACATCGAGTTCTTTACGCAACACCTTCTGGGTGTCACCAGGGTGGAGAACCAGCGGCGACATGAGCCCAATCAAATCCTCCTGCCCTAAAATGCGCGCCATCAGAGCCGCATCTTTATCCGCGACAATACCATTGAACAGCGCAGGTTTAGGCCCAAGGGGTTTGATAAAACCCACGCGGGAATATTTCTTTCTGGCCAGATGGAGTAGAGACAGACTGATAGTGGTTTTGCCGCAGTGTTGCCCGGTAGCGGCAATAAAGAGTTTGCGTGCCATGGCTTGATTCCTCATCAGCAAGGGGTTTTGGTGGAGAGCAGGCTGAGGAATCAAGTATTGAACAGAAGGGGCTGTTTGTCCATAGAGAAGCTTGGCGGCAGGTATCCGCTGGAAGTCAGGGCACAGCTTAAGACCGTGACACGGCGCGCTGGCAATACTGCTCAATGGTCTGCATAAACCGAGCTCCGTATTTTGCCATTTTGTGTTTGCCGACGCCATTGATAGCAAGCATCTCGGTGGCATTTATCGGCAGGTGAAACGCCATTTCAGCCAAAGAGAGATCGCTGAAGATCACAAACGGAGGGACACCGCTCTGGGTGGCAAGCTCCTTGCGCAGCTCGCGGAGAACTTCAAACAACTCAGTATCGTAATCGAGCTCAAGTGCCCGTTTCCGCACCACTTTTTTGGGTGTGGCCTTGAGACGGGGACGGGCTAACAGCAGGGTCTCTTTTGCGGTCAGAACGCTGCGGGACGCCTCGGTCAGTTTCAGCACCGAGTAGTTGGCCACATCCTGGCGCAGGTAGCCAAGGTGAACCAACTGGCGGATTAAGCCGCCCCAGAACTCCTGCCCTTTATCCTCCCCGATGGCAAAGGTACTCAGGCGATCATGCCCAAGTTCCCGGATCCGCTGATTTTGTGAGCCACGCAGTACATCTATCACGTGCCCCGCACCAAAGCGCTGCCCGACGCGATACACGCATGACAGCACCTTCTGCGCATCCTGAGTGGCATCGTAACGCTGGGGTGGGTTGAGGCATATATCACAATTTCCACAATCCTCGTTGAGGTGTTCGCCAAAGTAACCGAGCAGCGCCCGCCGCCGGCAGGTCAACGGCTCGGCAAAACTGATCATGGCATTGAGTTTATGCAATTCGATCCGTTTGTGCTCTGCATTGCTCCCCTTCTCAATCAGGCCGCGTGCTATGGCAATATCACCGTAACCAAACAGCAGTAACGCCTCAGCCGGCAGGTCGTCGCGCCCCGCGCGCCCGGTCTCCTGGTAATAACTTTCGATGTTTTTCGGCAGATCGTAGTGGACAATAAAGCGCACATTGGGTTTGTCGATTCCCATGCCGAACGCAACGGTGGCCACGACGATCTGCACCTCATCGCGCAGAAACTGCTCCTGCACCTGCTGGCGGGTTTTGTCGGGGAGCCCGGCATGATACGCCGCCGCAGCGTAACCCTGTTGCTGCAGGCGCGCGCTTATCTCTTCCACCCGCTTCCGGCTCAGAGCGTAGACAATCCCCGCTTCATCGGCATGGTCAGCAAGAAACTGGAGCAGCTGCGTCGCCGGTTTTTGTTTATCTACCACTGTATAGCGGATGTTAGGGCGATCAAAGCCACTGATAAAAAGATCGTCAGCCGCCAGGCGCAGGCGCTGCATAATGTCCTGGCACGTCTGCGGGTCGGCGGTTGCGGTCAGAGCCACCAGCGGGGTTGCGGGGAAGATCTGGCGTAAATTCCCCAACTGGGCATATTCCGGCCGAAAGTCATGCCCCCACTGCGACACACAATGGGCTTCATCAATTGCGATCAGCGCGATAGGCAGCGTCTGCAGGCGTTCGATAAAGGCGGAAGACATTAAGCGCTCCGGCGCCACATAAAGCAGGTCCAGCTCCTGCTGATGCAGACGGGCCAGCACCTGCCGGCTCTGTTCAGCGGTCAGCGATGAGTTGTAGTACGCCGCGCGCACTCCATTGACTACCAGAGCATCGACCTGATCTTTCATCAATGAAATCAACGGTGAAACAACAATGCCAACCCCGGTGCGGCACAGGGCGGGGATCTGATAGCACAGCGATTTTCCCCCACCCGTCTGCATCAGGACAAAGGCATTATTCCCCTGCACCACCCGCTCGACAATGGTCCGCTGCAACGGGCGGAACTCCCGATAGCCAAAAATCGAATGCAGAACATCAAGGGGTGCAACAGACACAGCAGCCTCACAAAGACTAAAGGGGGATGAAAGCAGAGGTTGTAGCGCTTGCGTAAATGGGATGAAAAAATATTGCGCCAGTGTAACCCAATTTATCTAGAGTGTCGCCTCGGATGTGCAAATATGGGTAGCGCACCTGAACTGCTCCTTAAAATTCCACCCCTTTGCGCGCCGGAATCCCCTGCTCGAACGCATGTTTGAGCGGCTGGATAGTGCTGACTGTATCCGCCAGCTTGATCAGGGCCGGAGTGGCATGGCGGCCGGTGAGCACCAGGGTAATAGGTGCCGGGGCGCGCCGCAACAGGTCCGCCACGTCATCTTCATCCAGCAGGCCCTGCGCTACGGCGCCGCATATCTCATCGAGGATGATCAGGTCGTAGTTACCGCTGAAGATATCCGCAGCAGCGCGGCTCAATCCTTGTGCGGCGGCTTGTTGATGGGCGGGATAGTGCGGATGTTCCGCCTTGGGGACGAACCCGAGGCCGCATTGTTCGGTTTGCACACCGAGCTGCCTCAGCGCCGCCAACTCGCCGACGGAGGGGTCATTTTTTATAAATTGGAGAATTCGCACGCGCTGGCCGTGGCCAACAGCGCGCAGGGCCATGCCGAAGGCGCTGGTGGACTTCCCTTTGCCAGCGCCGGTAAAGATCAGAATGTTTTTGCGCGCGCTGGCGTCTGCTGCCGTGGCGGCGGGTGTGGCGCCGGCGGTCTCTGTTCCCGCTGTGTTTTTTACCGCTACTTCTGCTGCTGCTTCCATCCCCACGGGCGGGGTCAGGCGCTGCTGAAACCAGTCCAGGCGTTTGTGCATCTGCACCACTTCGCCGACCAGAATCACCGCGGGGCTGGTAACGCGTTCACGTTCTACCTGGTGCGCCGCATCTTCCAGGGTGGCGATGAGGGTGCGTTGCTGCGACGTGGTCGCATGGCTGATCACCGCCACCGGCGTGGTGGGGGGCCGTCCATGCTCGATGAGCTGGCGGCAAATGGTGGCGATGGTGGTCAACCCCATGTAAAACACCAGGGTGCCGCGTCCACGCCCCAAAGCGAGCCAGTCGATATCGCGCTGCGGATCTTTGCGGGTATTGAGATGGCCGGTAATGAGGGTGACGCTGGTGGTGAAGTCGCGGTGGGTCAGGGGAATCCCCGCATAAGCTCCGGCGGCAAACCCGGCGGTTATGCCGGGCACCACCTCAAACGCAACCCCTGCATCGACGAGGGCGTCAACCTCCTCGCCGCCGCGTCCAAACACAAACGGATCGCCCCCTTTGAGGCGCACCACCACCTTGTTCTGGCGCGCCTTTGCCACCAGCAGCGCGTTGATCTGTTCCTGCGGCAGGGGATGATGCCCCATGTTCTTGCCGACGTAGATAAGTTCGGCCGCGGGGGAGGCATAACCCAGCAGCGCTGGATTGCACAGGCGGTCGTAGAGTACCACTTCGGCGCGTTGCAGGCAGTGTTTGCCCTTCACTGTAATCAGAGCGCTGTCGCCGGGGCCGGCACCGACCAGATAAACCATAGCTTTATTGTTCACGTTATTCCTCCCCGTCAGGGATTTTAAGAGCGGCTGCGCCACCACGATCCGCTGGCCGCACTGCGGGCGTGCGCCTGCGGGTTTTTCGTCAACGCGGTGCCACCGTCTGCGCCGTCGGCAACGAGCTGCCCCCTTCGCGCCCCGGCGCCAGGCTGGCCAACGCCCGATCCAGATGCGCGAAGTAAATCGCGAGAATCTCCTTGTTCCAGCCCAACGCTTTACTGCACCGGGTCTGTGGTGCCTGAATGATATTCTTCCAGCTGTCCTCTTCTGCGCCGAGCACAGTGTTCAGGATGTGCGCGCCGGCCACGAGCAGCAGCGGTATAAAATGAAGCATTGACGGCTTCCGGTTCCTGATCGTCTCCAGCCCGGCGGTTCCTGGCGTACCCTCGATGCTGGCCACCACCAAGTGAGGGAAGCGCGCCTCAATAGCGGCGGTGAACGCTTCAAGCTGTTTATTGAACTGGGGGTGTTTAGCGTTGCCGTGGGCGACAAGCACTGTAGCAGCAGTGGGGTCAATATCTGGCGCCAGCGCGGCAATGGTCGCTTCAATATCGGCGGCACTGCTCAGCAGCGCATCTCCGAAGGCCACCTGCAACCCGGTAGTATCGGCGGCGCGGATGGAGTGATATTCCTCCCCTGGAACCACATGCAGGCTCTGGAACACAATACGTTGGAAGCCGCGCGCCCGCAGGGCGTCCACCACTTCGGCGATCGTGTGGGTGACAATACCACGGCGCTTGAGTTTGCGGATGATGAAGCTGGAGGTAAAGGCCCACTGGAGTTCATAACCGGGGTAGCGCAGGCGGGCCTGGGCGTCGATAAAGGCATACACCTTGCGTGCCGCATCTACCGAGGTGCCGAAGGCCACCAGGACAATGGCGGGGCGGTGGGCAGTACTTCCGGTGCTGGGGGTGCTGGGGGTGACAGATACTGTAGACATGGTGCCTCCACTCGGGATCAATAAAAGATTCAGGCGGTGGTGGGGGAGTTCTCCCCAGCTACGTTACCAACACGGGCCGGCAGGCTTGCCTTCATCCCCCTTTGCCAAGGTGCAGAACCAGCAAGGCAACGATAACCGTGATCAACTCGGCCAGCTCGCAGGTGGCGCCGAGGGTGTCGCCGGTGAAGCCACCGATTTTGTTTCGACAATAACACCCAAACAGGAGCGTGACGAGGAGCACCGTGGCGGCGATGATAGCGCCGCAGGTGTGGAGTAACAGCGTCGCACTGAGCAGCAGCAACAGCGCGGCGCTCCAGGCGTGGCGCGGGCGGGCCTGCTGCCGGGTCAGCTCAGCCAGCCCCCCGGGGCGCGCGTAGGGCAACATGACCAGTGGGAGCACCAGTGCGGCGCGCCCGGCGAGGGGGATAAGGAGGATCACCGCCCAGCGTGCTGCGCCAGTCAGGGAGGCGAGGGCGGCGAACTTGAGCAGCAGCAGACTCGCGATGCTGAGCGCGCCCATAGCGCCGACGCTGCTATCCTGCATGATGGTAAGCATGGCGGCGCGCGGGCGCGAGCTCATGAAGGCATCGGCGCTGTCGGCCACGCCATCAAGATGCAACCCGCCACTGACTGCAATCAGCGCCACCACCAGCAGCGCGCTGGGGAGCAGGGTGCCCGGCAGGAGCGCGCACAGCACCTGGTCGAGGAGCGCCATGCCGATGCCGATGAGGAGCCCGACCACGGCATACCAGTTAAGACTGCGGGAGAGATCAGCCTCATCCCCACACCAGGCGGAGGGAACACGCATAAGGGTGAGAAAACGCAGGGCGGCAAAAAATGGCTTCACCGGACCGGACTTCCTGCGCCCGCCTGTTTGGGGGTGCGCGGCGGCCTGAGCGCGGCGCTCTGACCATGGCTGTCCGCTTGAGACACGGCAGCTTCTGCAAAGGTGGCCACCTCAGTGAGGATCGCCACCGCGGCCTCCACCAAGTGCATGGCCAACGCCGCGCCGGTTCCTTCGCCCAGGCATAGGTGCAGATCGAGCAGCGGGTTTTTGTCCAGATGCTTCAGCGCGATGCTGTGACCCGGTTCGGCGCTGCGGTGCCCGGCGATCATGTAGTCGCGGCTGGCCGGGGCCAGACTGGCAGCGAGCATGGCTCCAGCCGTGGAGAT
>CAYUJC010000071.1:5916-13003 GCA_964444945.1 uncultured Desulfuromonas sp. | reverse complement strand
ACCCTCTTCTATTTCATAGTAAAGTTTACGACAAATCTTTTATATGCATTCCCACTGGGGACAGTGGGAACGAGGGTTAAAAAACCGCAAATCCTCTGAACGCTGATAAAGGCGGATACCCGCTGATCTTAAACCCTAAAAGCTCTTGATTCTGCTTTTAATCTTGCCCTTTCAGTGTTCATCAGCGTTCTATTGTTTTTGAATTTTCTTAGCGTCTTTGCGGCTTTGCGAGAGCCAGGTTCAATCAAGAACTGCGAAAACACGGAACACAGATAAATGCGGATAAACGCTGATGAAGCCCCACCACCTATATGCATTCCCACTGGGGACAGTGGGAACGAGGGTTAAACCTGGAACCTTGTACCTGGGACCTCGAACCTTGTACTTGGAACCTTGTACCTCGAACCTCTAGCCCTCCATCTGAATTCCAACCCATCCCGTTTGGTTAAAAGACTCGACAAAAGAGTGTTGGGGCACTTAATCTCTTAATCTATCATTGTGGTTTCCTTTCTCTCTTCGGGTTGATGTATGGCTACACCAATCTATGGTAGATAAGAACCATAATAGTGTTATATTTACAGCACTATATGCGCACGGTTCCAGCTTCACCCAATAAGCGATATCAATTTCTATCTCTGGAAAAGGAGCGATTATGTCGAGAAACTGGTTTTTCTGCCTGGCGCCAGTCCTGCTGGGATTACTGGCGCTCGCTGCTTCGACTATCGGTCAGCCGACGGGTTTCGAGCTGACCAAACTGGCGGAACGGGGCGAGGGTATCTTTCATGAACAATGTGCTGGTTGTCACAGCATCGGCGCGCAAGACCGCCCGACCGGCCCCGACCTGGCTGGGGTCAGCGCGCGCCGCGAGCGCCAGTGGCTGATCGATTTTATCACCAGTCCGGATGAAATGATTGCCGCCGGCGACCCGATCGCTGTGGCGCTGCTGGCTCAATACAATAACTTTAAGATGCCTGCTTTCCAGCTCGATCCACCCGAGATGGAGGCCCTGCTGATCTATCTCGCCTACCCGGAGGAGGCCGCGCACCATGGCGTCACAACGCCGCCACCGCCTCGTGCTGCAGATCCCGCGCGTGGCGCAGCCCTTTATTCTGGTGCGCTCAGGCTGGAGATGGGGGGCGCGCCCTGCCTTGCGTGTCACGGCATTGCTGGAGCAGGTCTGGCGGGTAGCTCTAATTACGGCCCCGACCTGACCACAGTGTACGAAAACTTCGGCGAGGCTGGCCTCACCAGCATTTTGCAGAGCCTGCCGTTCCCCAGTATGATACCGATCTACGCCGATCGGCCGCTGAGCGCAACCGAGCAGCTCGACCTGACCGCCTATTTCGCCCAGACCGCGGAACTTAAGGTCTTGCCGCCAAAAACGCTGGGTGGATTTATTCTGCTCGGGGTCATTATTGTCTTTGGTATAGGGGCTCTTTTGGGACTGCGCCGCCTGCAAGGGGTGCGCCGACCGTTGATTGAACAAGCCAGAAAGCAGCGAGGTGTAATACGATGAGCTGGATTAAAGATATTCTCGACCCAAAATCGCTAGCGTGGGAGGAGTTCTACCGGAACCGGAATCAGTGTGACAAAGTGGTGCGCAGCACCCACGGCGTTAACTGTACCGGCGGGTGCTCGTGGAATGTCCATGTCAAGGACGGCATCGTCGGCTGGGAACTGCAGGCGACCGACTATCCTGAACTCGAAGCGGGGCTTCCCCCCTATGAGCCGCGCGGTTGCCAACGGGGGATCTCCTTCTCCTGGTATCTCTACAGCCCGTTGCGCATCAAATATCCCTATCTGCGCGGAATACTGGCTGATCTCTGGCATGCTGCCAAGGTAGAGCACGGTGATCCGGTAAAGGCCTGGGCTTCGATTATGGAAGATGAGGCGAAACGCAAGAGCTTTCAGCAGGCCCGCGGTAAAGGGGGCTTCCGCCGTGCCAGTTGGGATGAAGTTGAAGAGATCATTGCGGCTTCCTCGATCTATACCATCAAGAAATTTGGCGCCGACCGCCTGGTCGGGTTTTCTCCGATCCCGGCGATGTCGATGCTCAGCTTTGCTGGCGGCGCGCGCTTCATGCAGTTGATGGGTGGTGCGAACCTGAGCTTTTACGACTGGTATTGCGATCTGCCGCCCGCCTCTCCCGAGATCTGGGGGGAACAGACCGACGTCGCCGAAAGTGCCGACTGGTACAATAGTAAATATATCGCCGTGGTCGGTTCCAACGTCGACATGACCCGCACCCCGGATGCGCACTTTCTGTGTGAGGCACGTTACAATGGTTCCAAGGCCACGGTCTTCGCTCCTGATTTCAACATCACCGCCAAACATGCTGATTGGTGGATTCCGATCCATGCCGGGCAAGACGGCGCCTTCTGGATGGCGGTCAACCATGTCATCCTCAGTGAATTCCACCACCATGCCAAAACCCCCTTCTTCCTGGATTACCTGAAGCGCTACACCGACACCCCCTTCCTCATCGAGCTGGAGGAAAAAGATGGGGTTTACCGCGCCGGGCGCATGGCCCGCGCCGGTGAACTTGCGCGCTATCGCGAGGAGGAGAATGGCGGCTTCAAGTATCTGATCTGGGATGAAACCAGCCAGCAGCCGCGCATGCCGCTGGGCTCTCTCGGCTTCCGCTGGCAAAAGAAGGCGGGGGAGTGGAATCTGCAGATGAAGGATGGTCAGGATGGCGCAGAGCTCGCGCCGGTTCTCTCGCTGCTGGACTCCAACGAAGCGGTGTTGCAGGTTGCCTTCGATGATTTTTCCGCCGGGCAGGCAGTACAGCGCGGCGTGCCGGTGCGTTACCTCGAAACTGCGCATGGCAAAGTCGCCGTCACCACCGTATTTGATCTGCTGATGGCCCAGTTCGGCGTTGAGCGCGGTCTGGCTGGAGATTACCCCAGCAGCTACGATGCCGAAGACAGCGTTTACACCCCGGCCTGGCAGGAAAAATATACCGGCATTGACCGCGCTAACGTCATTCAGTTTGCGCGTGAATGGGCCTCGACTGCCGAAAAGACCGGCGGGAAATGCTCAATCATCATTGGGACCGGGGCCAACCACTGGTACCACGCCAACCTGATTTATCGCGCCGGAATCTCGGCCTTGATGCTCTGTGGCTGTGTCGGCAGGAACGGTGGCGGGCTCAACCATTATGTCGGCCAGGAGAAGCTTGCCCCGTCCGCGCCTTGGGGCACCATCATGGGTGCTCTTGACTGGGCAAAGCCCCCGCGGTTTGTGAATGCCCCCTCCTACCACTATGTGCATACCGACCAGTGGCGTTATGAGCGCACCTCGGACGAGTGCAGAATCAATCCGGTCGCGGATGACAACCAGATCACGGGCGGGCACACCATTGATCATCAGGTCCGGGCGGTGCGTAACGGCTGGCTCCCCTTCTACCCGCAATTCGACCGGAGTCCCATCGAGGCAGTCCAGCAAGCTGAGGCCGCCGGGGCCAAAAATGAGCAGGAGATCGTCGCCTGGACGGTCAAACAGCTGGCCGAAAAGAAGATGAAATTTGCGGTCGAAGATCCCGATGCGCCCGAAAACTGGCCGCGGGTGTGGATTATATGGCGTGGGAACGCCCTGATGTCGAGCGCTAAGGGGCATGAGTATTTCCTCAAGCACTACCTGGGGACCCACACCAACAGCATCGCGCCCGAGACCGCGGAAGAGTTCGTCAAAGAGGTCAAGTGGCATAAAGAAGCGCCGCAGGGGAAACTCGACCTCGTTGTCGATATCAACTTCCGTATGGACACCTCGGCGCTCTATTCCGATATCGTGCTGCCGACCGCGACCTGGTACGAGAAGGACGACCTCAATACCACTGATATGCACTCTTTTATCCACCCAATGCAGGAGGCTGTGCCCCCCTGCTGGGAGGCGAAGAGTGACTGGGATATTTTCAAGGGGCTGGCGCAGAAGGTCAGTGAGCTTGCCAAAACCCATCTGCCGGAGCCCGTGCGCGAGATCGTCTCGATCCCCTTGCAGCATGACACCCCAGCCGCAATGGCCCAGTTTGAAATCAAGGATTGGAGCAAGGGGGAGTGCGAACCGATCCCCGGCAAGACCATGCCTGGCCTGGTGGTGGTGGAGCGCGACTACAAAAATCTCTACAACCGCTTCATCTCCCTGGGGCCCGAGGCCAGAAAAGGGATCGGCGCGCACGGTATCTCCTGGCCGGTTGAGGATTACTATGATGAGATGGCCGCCAGTGACAAGAGCGTGACGTGGGGCGACAAGAGCTACCCGACCCTGAGCACTGCACGTGACGCCGCTGAAGTTATCCTCAAGCTTGCGCCCGAGACCAATGGTGAGATGGGCTTTCGCGCCTTTGCCGCCGCTGAGCAGAAGGTCGGCCTGCCGCTGACCGATCTGGCCGCAGCGACCCGTGGGGTGCGCACCACCTTCGCCGATCTCGAGCGCCAGCCACGCCGCCTGCTCAACAGCCCGATCTGGAGCGGTCTGACCGATAACGGCCGCGCCTATGCGCCCTTCTGTATCAACACTGAAAAGCTGGTCCCATGGCGCACCCTGAGCGGACGCCAGCATTTCTATCTGGATCATCAGGGCTATATCGCCGCCGGAGAGCATCTGCCGACCTACAAGCCAAAGCCGGATCACAGCACGCTGCAGGATTTCCTGGTGACCAGCACCAGCGACAAAAAGAGCATCATGCTCAACTATTTGTCTCCGCATGGCAAGTGGGGAATCCACAGCACCTATTCCGACAACCACCACATGCTGACGCTGTCGCGCGGCTGCCACCCGTTCTGGCTCAATGATCAGGATGCGGCCCAGATAGGGGTGTTTGATAACGACTGGGTCGAGGCTTACAACGATCACGGGGTGGTGGTGACTCGCGCTATCGTCACCTCTCGCCTGCCACGTGGAATCGCGTTCCTCTATCACGCCATGGAACGTACCGGGGTGCCCAAATCCCCGCTACGTGGCAACAAGCGCGCCGGTGGAAACAACAGCCTCAATCGCATCCGCCTCAAACCGAATCTGATGCTCGGTGGCTACGGTCAGTTCACCTACGCGTGGAACTACTGGGGCCCGACCGGGGCCAACCGCGATTCCTACATCATGGTCCGCAAGCTCGACGGCGAACCGCAATGGTAGACGAGGCCCTCGCCTTAACTTAATGCTTGAACATCTTGGGACCATATCAGGGAGATATTTTATGGATATTCGCGCACAAGTCTCATCGGTATTTCATCTCGACAAGTGTATCGGGTGCCACACCTGCAGTATCGCCTGCAAGAACCTGTGGACCGATCGCCAGGGGAATGAATACATGTGGTGGAACAACGTCGAAACCAAACCGGGCACCGGCTACCCGACCAAATGGGAAGACCAGCAAAAATACAATGGCGGCTGGGTGCGCGTTGGCTCCCAGCTCCATCTCAAGCAGGGGGGGAAGGGAGCAACCCTCGGCAAGATTTTTCATAACCCCGACCTGCCGACCATGGACGACTACTACGAACCTTTTACCTTTAAATATGCCGATCTGACCAATGCGCCAGCGGGACAGGATCAACCGGCGGCGCGCCCGATCTCAATGGTCAGCGGCAAGCCGATGAAGATCGAGGCTGGGCCCAACTGGGACGATGATCTCTCGGGCTCAACCGTCTACGCGGCCAACGATCCCGGCGTCATCAAATTGAGCAAAGAGCAACAGCAACAGCTGTTCGCTATTGAAAAGATGGTGATGTTTCATCTGCCGCGCATCTGTAACCACTGCATCAACGCCGCCTGCGTCGCCAGCTGCCCCTCAGGCGCTATCTACAAACGCGGCGAAGATGGGATTGTGCTGATCAATCAGGATAAATGCCGCGGGTGGCGGATGTGTGTCTCGGCCTGCCCCTACAAGAAGACCTACTACGGCTGGGGCACCGGAAAATCAGAGAAATGTATCTTTTGCTATCCACGCCAGGAGGTGGGAGAAGCGCCCGCCTGTTTTCATTCCTGCGTCGGGCGTATCCGCTATCTCGGTGTTCTGCTCTACGATGCCGACCAGATCGAAAGCGCGGCGCTGAAAGAGGATCGCGAGCTCGCCGCAGCCCAGCGCGAGATGATCCTCGATCCCTTCGATCCAGAGGTGCTCAAAGCCGCGCGCGCAGGCGGAATGGCGGAGCAGATAATTGAAGCGGCCCAGGCCTCCCCGGTGTACAAGTTCGTCAAGGAGTGGGGCATCGCCCTGCCGCTGCACCCTGAGTTCCGCACCTTGCCGATGCTCTTTTACGTGCCGCCATTGTTGCCGGTTCTTTCGACTGAGAATCAGGGGACCCAGAAAGTAGCAGATGATTTCTTCACCAGCTTAGAGCAGGCCAGACTGCCGCTGATGTATCTGGCCGGACTGTTCGCAGGTGGCAATGAGGAAGAGGTCAAAGCGGTGTATCGGCGCTTAATCGCGGTGCGCCTCCAACGCCGTGCTCTCAGCGTTGGAGACCTGCCTGACGCAGAGGTAAAGAAGGCCAGGGAAATCTCTGGTCTTGACAGCGCAACCCTGGACGCCATCTTCCGCATGACCAGCCTGACCCGCATCAAGGAACGGATCGTTATACCACCTCTGCTGCGTGAGCAGGCGATCGAAGCGGGGATGGATCCCGCTGAGTACAAGCAGGAGATGGGTTTCGGCAGCCGCAAGGCTCCGAAGAGAAGGTGGTAAGTATGGAAACGATGAACCTGAAACCCTGCCTTGTCTTCAGCCAGCTCCTCAGTTATCCGAGCGCCCAAACCAAACTGACGGCAGTTGAGTTTGAGCAACAGCTCAATGAGTTGGATCCGGCAGCGGCTCCGGCTTTTTCGAGCTATCTCAATTTTCTCGAACGGCAGGAGCTGGTGCAGATCGAAGAGCTTTTCACCCTGACCTTCGATCTGCAAGCACTGACCGATCCCTATATTGGCTACCAACTGTGCGGCGAAAGTCAGGCGCGCACCATGTTTCTGCTGAAACTGCAAGGGCTCTACGCGCAACAGGGTTTTTCCTGCGGCACTGAGCTCCCCGACCACTTGAGTGTGATGCTGCGCTTCATCGGCAGCAACGACGATCCGCAGGGAAACACCGAAATCA
>CAYUJC010000071.1:0-5906 GCA_964444945.1 uncultured Desulfuromonas sp. | reverse complement strand
GAAATCATCGTCGATGCCATCCTGCCGGCGCTGGAGAAGATCATCGCAGGGATCGAGACCACAGACCACCCGTACCGACACCTGCTCAACGCGCTCCAGATATACCTGACGAACACCGTTGAAACTGAGCTGCCCGAGCCCAAGCGGCAGAAGGAGTTATCTCATGGCTGATATGATCCTGTTCGGAATCTTCCCCTATGTCGCGCTGGCCCTGGCGCTTGGTGTCGGCATCTACCGCTACACCACCGACCGCTACTCCTACTCGTCACAGTCTTCTCAGTTTCTGGAGAGCAAAGCACTGTTTTGGGGCTCCCTCCCATGGCACTACGGAATCTTGCTGATTCTGCTGGCGCATTTTCTGGCGTTTCTGGTGCCGGGCGGCTGGGGAACCCTGCTCGGCTCACCCGCACGCCTGGTCTTTCTCGAAGTCACCGGGATGGCTCTCGGTATTGCGACCACGCTCGCCCTGCTGATTCTGATCTTCCGCCGCAGCGTCACTCCACGGGTGAGTGTCGTGACCAGCAAAATCGACTGGTTGCTCCTCATAGCCCTCTTACTCCAGGTTATAACCGGGGTCTATATTGCCATCAGCCTGCGTTGGGGTGGCTTCTGGTATGCCTATACTATCTCCCCCTGGCTCTGGTCACTGCTCAAGCTCAACCCCCAGGTCGATTTCCTGGCCAACCTGCCGTGGATCGTCCAGGTGCATGCGGTTAACGCGTTTTTCCTGGTGGCGCTCTTCCCCTTTTCACGCCTGGTGCATGTGGTCAGCATCCCGATCGGGTACCTGGGGCGGCCCTACCAGATCGTGGTCTGGTATCGCCAGCGTCACCGCAGCTGAAAATTGCTTAACTCCCAGGGGAAAAAGCCTTCCTCTTCCCCTGCATTCAGATCATAAAGGGTTCTCTTATGACGGAACAAAAGACGACTGCCACCTCCCACAAGGTGTTGTTTCTCAATACCCTGGCCTTTACCGTCTGCTTTGCTGCCTGGATGTTCAACGGTGTGCTGGTGACCTTTCTCGCCGACAATCAGGTGTTCGACTGGGGCCCGGTCGAAATCGGCTGGCTGATGGGGATTCCGGTATTGACCGGTTCACTCTTCCGCCTGCCTGCCGGGATGTTGACCGACAAGTTCGGTGGCAAGCCGGTCTACGGCACCTTGCTGTTTATCTGCGCCATCCCGATGTACCTGCTGTCACACGCTGATAGTTTTATCACCTTCGCCCTGTGCAGTTTCGGCTTCGGCCTGGCCGGAGTCAGTTTTTCAATCGGTATTGCCTTCTCCTCGGTCTGGTATCCGCGTGAACGTCAGGGGACCGCGCTGGGGGTCTTTGGGGTCGGCAACGCCGGGGCGGCGCTGACTACGATGTTCGCCCCGAGCCTGCTCAACCATCTGACCAGCAACGGCGCTAACCTTGAAGGGTGGCGCCAGCTGCCGGTCTATTACGCCATCATGCTGGCGGCCATGGGGGTGATCTTCTTCCTCTTTACCGAGAATAAAAAACCCGCCTCCTCGGGTAAAACATTCAGGCTGATGTTGACCCCGCTGAAGAATGTGCGGGTCTGGCGTTTCGGGCTCTACTATTTTCTGGTTTTCGGCTGCTTCGTCGCCCTTTCGCAATGGCTGGTTCCCTACTTCGTCAGTGTCTATTATCTGCCGCTGGTCACCGCTGGCCTCTTTGCCGCAGCTTTCAGCCTCCCCTCCGGGGTAATTCGGGCACTGGGCGGCTGGCTCTCTGACAAATTCGGCGGCCATTCAATCATGTACTGGGTGCTGGGGATCTCGGTGGTGATCAGCTTTCTGGTGATTATGCCGAAGATGGAGATCTACTCTCCCGGCCGCGGAGTGATGGCGGTAAAGGATGGCACAGTCACCGCAGTCACCGCCGATTCAATCAGAGTCGGTGACCAGATCTACCCCATCAAGCTAAAGCCAGCGAACTTGGACCGCTATGAAGACCAAATGCTGATCCTGCCGACCAAACAGGTCTGGCATGAGCCGGTGGTTAAGGTTGGACAACAGATCGAGAAGAAAGAGCTCTTGGCCAAAGGGGTGACACGGATATTCTTCCAGGCCAACCTCTGGATCTTCGCCATCTTCATCATCCTCCTCGGCAGTACCTGGGGGATCGGCATGGCGGCGGTCTTCAAACTGATTCCGGATCACTTCCCCGATGAGGTCGGCGTGGTCGGTGGCATGGTTGGGGTGTTAGGTGGATTAGGTGGTTTCGTGTGTCCGATCATCTTCGGTTATCTGCTCGAATGGACCGGGCTCTGGACCAGCTGCTGGATGTTCATGTGCGGCCTGTCGCTGATATGTCTGCTCTGGTTACATCTGTCTGCCAAAAAAGAGCTGCGTGAAGAACGCTCGTAAAATATACAAAAGATCGAAACTGATCAACACCCTCTTATTGATAGATAGCGCTCATGCCCTGTCTCTTTTTTGCCATGCCGCAAAGATCGATAACGGCTGGATCTTCGCAGGCCTGGTGAAGGGGGCAAGGAATAGAATTCAGCTCTTGGGGGAGGCCATTGTCTGCCCTGAGAGCTCCGGGAGATCGGCATGTCAGATCGTTGGAAAAAAGCCCTCATCCTTCTCGGCGTTATTGTGCTGGTTGGAGCGTTCTTCGCCTTTG
Organism: uncultured Desulfuromonas sp.; assembly: GCA_964444945.1. Lineage (GTDB taxonomy): Bacteria > Desulfobacterota > Desulfuromonadia > Desulfuromonadales > Desulfuromonadaceae > JAIVHC01. The sequence continues at coordinate 3,268 of CAYUJC010000071.1, read as the reverse complement.
ATCTGCAGCGTTACCTGACCCTGACCGCGCTCAAGGCCCGGCAGGAGGCCTTCCACGCCTATTACGCGAGCCACCGGCTGTTAACACTATTGGCGTACTTCTTGATTTACGTGGCCGTCACCGCTCTGTCACTGCCCGGGGCTACGATCATGACCCTGGCCGGGGGGGCATTATTCGGCTTCTGGCCGGCGCTGGTCGTTGTCTCCTTCGCCAGCTCCATCGGCGCCACCCTGGCCTTTCTGGTGAGCCGCTTTCTGTTGCGCGCCTGGGTGCAAAGTCGTTTCCGCGATCGACTTGCCGCACTGAACGCCGGCATTGAACGTGAAGGGGCGTTTTACCTGTTCACTCTGCGCCTGGTGCCGCTTTTTCCATTTTTCGTCATCAACCTGGTGATGGGCCTGACGCCCATGCGCGCCGTGACCTTTTACTGGGTCAGTCAGGTCGGCATGCTGGCGGGGACCGCAGTCTACGTCAACGCCGGCACCCAGCTGGGTCAGATCGAAAGCTTAAGTGGGATTCTATCCCCAGGCTTGCTGTTCTCCTTCATCCTGCTCGGGATCTTCCCGCTCATTGCTCGCAAGGGAGTCGATATTATGAAGAAGCGCCAGGCCCTCAGAGCTTTTCCAAAACCGAAAAATTTTGCGTATAACCTGGTCGTGCTCGGGGCCGGGTCGGCCGGGCTGGTTTCAAGCTATATCGCCGCCGCGGTCAAGGCCAAGGTGGCGCTGATCGAGAAGGACAAGATGGGCGGGGAATGTCTCAATACCGGCTGCGTGCCGAGCAAGGCGTTGATCCGTTCCGCCAAGCTGCTTGCCTATGGTCGACGCGCGCCCGAGTTCGGCTTTCGCAAAACCGAGACCGAGTTCGAATTCGGCGAGGTGATGGAGCGCGTGCAACGCGTGATCGACAAAGTGGGGCCGCACGATTCCGTGGAGCGCTACAGCGCCCTTGGTGTCGAGTGCCTCCAGGGGGAAGCGCGAATTACCTCCCCTTACGCGGTTGAAGTCAATGGCCGGACCTTAACCACCCGCAGTATCATCATCGCTACCGGGGCGTCACCACTTGTGCCGCCGCTTCCGGGACTGGACCAGATCGACTACCTGACTTCCGCTAATCTCTGGCAGTTACGCGAATTGCCGCGGCGCCTGGTCGTGCTCGGCGGCGGCCCGATCGGCTGCGAGATGGCCCAGGCCTTCGCCCGCTTCGGCTCCGCAGTGACCCAGGTCGAGAGGGCGGCGCAGATCATGGGGCGCGAAGATCCGGATGTGGCTGAATTGATCCACGGGCGCTTGGAGGCCGAAGGGGTCCGGGTGCTGACCACTCATACCGCCAAAGAAGTCATTGTCGAGGGGAATGAAAAGATCCTGCTCTGTGAGCATCAGGAACACGAAGTCAGAATTCCCTTTGACCAGATCCTGGTTGCGGTCGGCCGTCGTCCCAACACCACGGGTTTTGGTCTTGAAGAACTCGGAGTACGCCTAAGCGAACGGGGAACGATAGATACGGACCCCTTTCTGCGGACCAATTTTCCCACCATCTTCTGTGCAGGGGATGTCGCAGGCCCCTACCAGTTTACCCATACCGCCGCCCACCAGGCCTGGTATGCCGCGGTCAACGCCCTGTTCGGCGACTTTAAAAAATTTCGTGCCGACTACCGTGTGATCCCCTGGTGCACCTTTACCGACCCGGAGGTGGCCCGGGTCGGACTCAACGAGACGGAGGCCCGGCAGCAGAATATAGACCATGAGATCACCATTTTTCAGCTGGCCGAACTCGATCGCGCTATCACTGAAAGCGAGACCCAGGGCTGGATCAAGATCATCACGCCGCCGGGGAAGGATAAGATCCTCGGGGTCACCATCGTCGGCAGCCATGCCGGCGACCTGATCGCCGAATATATCCTGGCCATGAAGTACGGCCTCGGCCTCAACAAGATCCTCGGCACCATCCACCCCTACCCGACCCTGGCTGAGGCCAACAAAATGGCGGCCGGCGCGTGGAAAAAAGCGCATGTGCCGGAGAAGCTGCTGGCCTGGGCCGAGAAATTCCATAGCTGGCGCCGGGATTGACCCGGTGAGGGTTGCCCGGCAAAAAGGACACTTACGCAAAGGAGAAAAACATGCTTACGTTGTATTTAAAAAAAGGCTGCCCTTTCAGCAAAAAAGTACTCGAAAGCCTGCACGAGGAGGTTGCGGCCGATTTCCAGGTCTTTTACAAGCAGAACGCAGATAACGAAAAGCGAGCGCGGGAAATTGGCGGCAAGGTCCAATTTCCACTCCTTGTGGATGAGGAAAAGGACGTCATCCTGTACGAGTCCGATGCCATTATCCACTATCTCATGGAGAACTACGCTCGCTGAAAACAAACCTCGATCTTCGTCACTGGCGGACCTGGTGGAGAAGTTGGAGAAGCCCCGGGCGCAGGCGACATTCCGCGTACGCCGGAACGAGAGCAGACTGGTGGCACCGCCAAACAGAGGAATCTGCATTGCGGGCCGAGCGGTGCCGGCCATGTTGGCAAGATGGTGCGCACCGGCATCGAGCACGGCCTCATGGCATCCTCTGCCAAAGGAATGAATATCCTGGCCCGCGTCAATGTGGGAAAGAGGTCTTTTTTTGCGGTAAAATGGTTTGGAGGAAGGCGTATACTTTGAATGAACCGGCACCAGACGGGCACCAGATTCTGATTTTTCCAGAAAATAAAAAGGCCACCCGTTTCAGAGTAGCCTAAGTACTTGTTATTAATGGTCGGGGCGAGAGGATTTGAACCTCCGACCCCATGCACCCCATGCATGTGCGCTACCAGGCTGCGCTACGCCCCGACGATTCAACGCTGCGGATTGTCTAGCATTCGGGCGTTGAAGTCAAGAGGAAAATCTGAGGAAAACCGTAAATTCTCTGAACGCTGATAAGAGCGGATAAACACGGATGAAGCCCCACTACCTATCTGCAAAACATCTACCACAGAACATACAGAAAACACAGAATACAGTTCAAAGGCGGATACACGCTGATGAATAGGATCCCTTGAACCTTGTACCTGAAACCTTGTACCTGAAACCTTGTACCTGAATCCTCGTACCTCGAACCTTGTACCTCGAACCTCGTACCTCGAACCTTGTACCTGACACCTGACACCTGACACCTTGTACCTGTAACCTTCCTTTACATTTTACGCCGATCTATTACGCGCTGGGCTTTCCCTTCGTGGCGGGTGATGCTGGAGGGTTCGACCAGCTTTACTTTTGCCCCTACTCCGAGTACGGACA
>CAYUJC010000070.1:0-13011 GCA_964444945.1 uncultured Desulfuromonas sp. | reverse complement strand
ATCGTACCCATATCCTGCGGCGCGACCGCGAGCACCACACCCTGGCGCAGCGGTTTGACAATATCAGCCGGTTTGCCAACGATATTATCCTGCTGTGCGATCAGAGTGGTGTCATCGTCGACGCTAACGAGCGCGCCCTGAGCGCCTATGGCCACAGTATCGAGAAACTCAGGGTCATGAATCTTCGCGATCTATGTGATGTCGAGCCGTCCGAGTGGGCGGCCATGCTGCTGCAACTCGACAGCGGCCAGGGGATAAATTTTGAGTGCAACCACCTCTGTGCCGATTCCAGTGTGTTTCCGGTGGAGATCAGCGCCGACTGGATCAACGCTGGTGAGTACCGCATGTTGCAGGCCATCATTCGCGATATCAGCGAGCGCCGCGAAGCGCAGGAGCGCCTCCATCGGCGTGCGTACTATGATGAGCTCACTGGTTTGCCCAACCGTTCTCTGGCGCGCGAGCAGCTGAGTACCGCTATCAGGCGCGCGAAGCGAAACAACACCCAGGTGGTTTTGCTGTTCATCGACGTGGATCTGTTCAAGAATATCAACGATACCTTGGGCCATATGGTGGGTGACCAGGTGCTGTTTTTGTTTGCCAAACGGATCAACAATGTTTTGCGCGACAACGCCATGGTGTCACGTTTCGGCTCTGATGAATTTTTGCTGCAGCTGGAGGGTGTCAATACCGTCGCCGAGATTGTCGCCGTGGTGGACAGGGTGGTGGAGAGTATCGGTGAACCGGTAACAGTTGAAGGATTTGAGATCAGCGCTACCGTCAGTATCGGGATCAGCATTGCGCCAGACGACGGCAACGATGTGGACCAACTGATCCGCTACGCCGATATGGCTATGTATCGCGCTAAAGAACGCGGGCGTAACTGCTATCAGTTCTTTACTCCAGATATGCATCAACGGGCCAGGCAGCGCCTGAGCCTGGAAGGAGCTCTGCGCCGTGCCGTGGAGCGGCAGGAGCTGGTGCTCCACTATCAACCTCAGATGGATATGCGCAGCGCCCGCGTTCTCGGGTGCGAAGCGCTGCTACGCTGGCAGAATCCAGAGTTGGGGATGGTCCCACCGGCTGAATTTATCGGGCTGGCCGAGGAACTTGGCCTGATTCACGAGATCGGAGCCTGGGTTCTTGACGAAGCGTGCAGGCAGGGCAGCGTATGGCAACAGCAAGGGCATGCGGATCTTACCATCGCGGTCAATGTTTCGCCCCTGCAGTTGCAGAACAACCATTTAGCCGCAAACATTCTCCACGCGGTGCAGCAGCATCAGTTAAGACCCAACACCCTCGAAATAGAGATAACTGAAACCTCCCTGATGCGTGACACCGCCTTGGCCATTTCTCAGATGCGCCGCCTCAGTCGGGGCGGAGTCTCCCTCGCCATTGACGATTTTGGCACCGGCTATTCATCCCTCGGACACCTGCACCGCTTCCCCATCAACAAGCTCAAAATTGACCGCTCGTTTGTAAACAACATCGGCGCAGAGATGGAGCAGGGTGCGGACACCATCCCCCGCGCTATTATCAATCTTGCCCATCAACTTGGTCTCAATGTAATCGCCGAAGGGGTGGAGAATATGGCCCAACAGGATTTCCTTCTGGGAGCTGAGTGTGTAGTGGCGCAGGGTTTTTTGTACAGTAAACCCTTGGAAGCAGCTGCTTTTACCACTTTTTTGCATCGCGTCAATGGTGACAACAACGCAACCTCCCTGGGCAAGTAAGTTAAATTAATGCGCTTGGTGCTAATAAAAGGGATTGTTGTTGTCGATAGCATTACACTGGATGTATATGCAAGAGTACGCAGGACAGTTTCAGGCAGTTGGTTTCCTTGAGTAATGCTCCTTCAGCGGAAAAAAGTTTATGGCAGACAGGAAGAAACATACTCCTGCGCAGCAGGAAGATACAGCACCGCAGACCCCGTTTACCCCGGGCGCTGGCGAGGTTATCCATCTGGAGGAGACCGATGGCTGGACCCTGCAGCTGGTGCTGCCCGCAGATGAGATGGAGTGCCTGGCCAGCATTGCGCCAAAGAATGCCGGGAAGGGGCTGATTGAGCCGGAGCAGGTTCTCACGCGGATGCGGGACGCCCGAATCATCGAGGGGATCGACATGGGACAGATCAAGCAGCTGTGCGCCCTGGCCTGTGAAGGAAAGATGGTTGAACGTGTTGTGGTCGCCCGCACCGCGCCGGCAACTCCAGGGGAAGATGGCTGGCTTGAGCTCAAGGTGCGTCTTGGTTCCGGTCTGGACGGGATGCAGGAATTTATCGAAGATGAGGATGGCAGAATCGATCTGTACACCCTCAACCTGTTTACCTGCATAAAACCACAACAGAAGGTAGCCAAGCTCCACCCCCCCCAACCGGGACGTGACTCAGTCACCGTCACCGGCAGAATCCTGGCGGCAGAAGCGGGCACTCCGGCCAACGTGAAGATGGGGGCAGGGGTCCACCTCAATGATGCCAATGAAGTGGTGTCAAACATCTCCGGGCGGGCTGAATTCAACGACGGGGTAATATCTGTCAGTGAAGACTACAATATTCACGGTGATGTGGACCTGCGGGTGGGTAACATCAATTTCCCCGGCAATGTCAATATCAGTGGGGATGTGCTGGATGATTTTGATATCAGTTCCGATAAAGATATCACCATAAAGGGAACCGTCGGTTCCAGCTATCTTAAAGCAGGGGGTAATATCAGTGTCGGGGGCATCTCCGGGCAGTATGATTCCTATATAAAGTGTGCGGGGAATCTGGAGGCGCGTTATATAAATGGTGCCTATATAGAGTGTATGGGCGATGTGATCGTTACCAACGAAATCCGCAACAGCACCATAAAAAGTGCTGGGGTAATTATGGTGAAAAGTGGGCAGGTCAGCAGTGGGGAGTTTGTTGCCCTCAAGGGGATTGAGGCCAAAATAATTGGCGCTGCCGCCGGGGCCCCAACAGTTCTGACTTCCGGGGTCTATTTCCCCGAGAGCGATCGCCTGCAGTTTTTAAAAGCGCAGAAACAGAGTATTAAAAAGCAGAATGAATTTATTCAACGCTGTATTGGCCCCCTGGAACAAAAGGCTGCCGCCAACGCGAACAGCGCGCACAGCAAACGCCTGGAGATCCTCCTGGAACGTCTGGATATTCTCAAACAGATGGATAAGGAGGTGCGCGCGGAACTCAGCAGTTTTGTGCTGTCAGAGCGCGCCGGCAACCCCAAGATCAATGTGCACCGCCTTATCAAGGAAAAGGTTGAAATCCGGCTCGGAAACGTGTGCCAGCAGATTGAGATGGATCAGTACGGGCCCTTATCCATTATTCCAGATCTTTTGCAGGGCATCCTGAGCTTTAACGAGCTTTCCCCCCTTGAGGTCAATGCCGCGCAGATGGAACCGGTTGAACAGGAAGCGCCAGCGGCAAACAGGACAGAGACAGACGAATCCTAACCCAGTTCGCGTGCGCGTCTGGTTGCGGTGCCCACCGCGTCCATCACCGTGGCGCGGAAATTACCCCGTTCAAGGGTGTGCACTGCCGCCGCCGTGGTTCCCGCCGGGCTGCATACCTTTTCGCGCAGGAGCGCCGGATGCCCCTGCCCCTGCGCTACCATCTGCGCTGCTCCGGCTACGGTATGTGCTGCAAGACTCAGGGCGGTAGCGCGGGTCAGCCCCTCCACCACGCCGCCATCGGCCATCGCTTCAATCAGCATATACACATAGGCCGGGCCACTGCCGGAGACTCCGGTCACCGCGTCGAGCATCGCCTCACTCACCACTTCGACACATCCAACCGCACCAAACAGTTGCAGGGCAAATGCTTCATCCGCAGGGGTCGCGTAGCGCCCACGACAAATGGCGGCGGCCCCGGCCCCGATAAGCGCTGGCGTGTTGGGCATGGCACGGATCACCCGCACCTGTCCATCGATCAGACCTTCAAGGCGCGGCGTGGGGACTCCGGCCAGAATCGAAATTAAGCAGTGCTCAGCACTGAAGCATTCTGCTACCGGGCGCAGCGCTTTATCCACCCCTTGCGGTTTTACTGCCAGGACCACCCGGGTATGTTTTGCCACCACTGCGGCGGCATCTTCGGTCACTTCAACCCCGTACTCACGCTGCAAAAATTCGCGGCGCGCTGCGGTCAGCTCCGCTACCATAATATTCTGCGCTGCCGCCCCGGAAGCGAGCAGCCCCTTGATGATGGCCTCAGCCATGTTGCCACCGCCGATGAAACCGGTGCGGATATTTTGGACCTCTTCTGTGGTCGTATGGGTCTGTGCTGGCATTGAATAATCCTCTGCGCCATAACTGCGCTATAAACCGCCAAAAGTTAAGTGGCAAAAATGGATAAAATTTACATGGTTGAACATTCAATAATTTGCCCAAAAAGTCAAGCAATGGTAGATTTCTCTGCGCAGCTGCATAAAAATGCAACGCGAGAATATCAGTATGCCAACCCAGGGGACACCCACGAGGCAATTATAGAGCGCTTCCGGGGCAATTGTGGCGAAACAACAGGCAAGCCTGAGCTGTTGCACAGAACCAGACACCGTAAAGGGGAATAAAAATCATGGAGATGTGGTACACGGAAAAGCATTCAGAAAATGTTGGTATAACCATGCGCGTGACCCAGACGCTGTTTTCCGGTAACAGCGAATATCAACAGCTGGATGTTCTGGAGACGGTGGAGTATGGCCGCATGATGCTCCTTGACGGCCTGGTGATGCTCACCGCGCGGGACGAATTTGTTTACCACGACATGATCGTGCACCCGGCGCTGTTTGTGCATCCGAACCCGGAGCGGGTGCTGGTGATCGGTGGTGGCGATGGGGGGAGTATCCGTGAAATAGTAAAACATCCGCAGGTTAAAGAGGCGGTGCTGTGTGAGATTGACGCCCTCGTAATTGAAAAATCTATTGAGCTGCTGCCACAGGTAGCGTGCGCCATTGATGGCTCCAACCCGCGCGTTACCCTCCATGTGGATGACGGTCTGGCTTATATCCGGGCGCACCAAAACAGTTTTGATGTGATTTTGGTCGATTCCACCGACCCCATCGGTCCTGCTGTAGGCTTGTTTGAGGAGGATTTTTACCGCCTTGTCCACGCCGCTCTACGGCCAGAGGGGATCATGGTGGCGCAGAGTGAATCCCCCTTTTACCACGCGCAGATCCAGCAGGATATGTATCGCAACATGCGCAGCGTCTTTCCCATTGTGGAGATGTATCAGGCCTTCATCCCGACCTATCCCAGTGGCTACTGGAGCTTCGCCTTTGCGAGCAAGAGATATCATCCGGTCACGGACTTTGAGCGCAAGCGCGCCGCCGCCCGCCCCTTCTATACCAAGTACTACAACGAAGATCTCCATCTTGGAGCCTTTATGCTCCCCACCTTTGCCCGGGAGAATATCGCCGAATGATGGACACTAAGTGCTTTGTACCCCCTGAAGCCGCCTGGAGCGCCAGTGCTTCCGACGCCCTGTATGGGGTCAGCAGCTGGGGCATGGGGTTGTTCGGCATCGATGCTGAGGGGCGTCTGTGTGTCAAGACCTCCTGTGGCGCCGAAGAAACGTCGGTCCCGCTGCCGCAGATCATCGCCGGGATTGAGCAGCGCGGCCATCCGATGCCGGTGCTGCTGCGGGTGGAAAATTTTCTGGATGCGCGCCTTGCGTATCTGCACACCACCTTTCGCGCCGCTATTGAAGCTAGAGATTACCGGGGCCAGTATCGCGGGGTGTTTCCGGTAAAGGTCAATCAGCAGAGTCAGGTGATTGAAGAGATCATCCGCTTCGGGGCCCGGTACGGGCATGGTCTTGAAGCCGGAAGCAAGGCAGAGCTGGTGCTGGCGCTGGCCAATATGTCGCGGCAGGGATTATTGATTCTCAACGGCCATAAGGATCGGGAGTTTATCGACCTGGGGCTGTGGGCGCACAAGCTTGGATACCGCTGCTTTTTTGTGGTTGAATCGCCGCAGGAGCTTGATCTTCTCATCGCGCGCAGCACCGCTATGCAGGTCCGCCCGCACATCGGCGCCCGGATCAAGGTTTCTACCAAAGTAAGCGGCATGTGGACTGAAACCAGCGGTGATCGCAGCAGTTTCGGCCTCAACAGTGTGCAGCTGCTGGGGATGGTGCACACCCTGCGGGCCCACAACATGCTCGACTGCCTGGAACTGCTTCACTGTCACTTAGGCTCACAGATCCCACGTTTGGAGGATATCCGTGCCGGGATAAATGAGGCCTGCCGCTATTACGCCAGCCTGGTGAAAGCGGGAGCACCCATGGGGTATCTGGATGTCGGTGGCGGTCTTGCGGTTGACTACAGCGGCATGTGTAACGGGGAGGAGTACTCGCGCGATTACGCCATGGAGGAGTACTGCGATACCATAGTTGGGTGCATTAAAGAGGTGTTCGATCCACAACAGATCAGCCATCCCCATATCGTCACCGAATCGGGGCGGGCTACGGTTGCCCATGCCAGTATGCTGCTGTTCAACGTCATAGAGGTGATGCAGTTTGATCCGGCATATACCGCTGAGACAGAATCTGCCGTCAAACGGTATGCCCCGGCGTTGCGCCCCCTGCGCCAGCTGCTGGAGGAGATCCAGGATCTTTCCCGGCCTGGAGCATCCATCTACGCGCGCGCCCTCGAACAGCGCGATGCGGTCCGCCAGGGATTTCAAAAAGGTGAGATCAATCTTGAAGCGCGCGCCGCCGCGGAAGAGATGTTTCTCACCCTGGCGCAGCAGGTGTTGCGCCAGGGGGAGGGCTCGGGCTTCACGCCGGAGGAACTTCAGCGCCTGCACGAGAGTCTGGCAGATATCTATTACGCTAATATGAGTGTGTTTCAATCTCTGCCCGATACCTGGGCCATCGGGCAGAAATTTCCCGTAGTGCCGCTGCAGCGTTTGCACCAGAAGCCTGAACGCAACGCCATCATCGCAGATCTTACCTGCGATTGTGATGGGAAGCTCGACAGCTTTATCCTCGCCGGAGGGGAGCAAAGCACTCTGCCGGTCCACCAGCTGCAGAAGGGGGAAAATTATTACCTGGGGGTGTTTATGATAGGGGCGTACCAGGAAACCCTGGGGGATATCCACAACCTCTTCGGCGATACCCACGTCATCAGCATCCGCCTCAATGCGGACGGTAGCTTCGATATCCTCAAAGAGATCAGCGGTGACACCATCGCCGATGTTCTTGGCTATGTGCACTATAACCCCGACGAGTTGTTTGAAAAAATGCGCTCCAGCGCCGAAGCGGGGGTAAAAAATGCCCAGATCACCCTGCGCGAACGGCAGGAATTTCTGCGCCAGTTCTCTGCGGCCCTGAACGGTTATACCTATTACCGCTGAATGTTTACGCATACATTCAGTTTAACTGAGCCACTGCAGGCCCGGCCCGCGATCTGTATGCGTCTGCTGGGGAGATCTACCTGATGAAGATCTAAATCCGTACGATAGCGGCGGCCCAGGTCAACCCGGCGCCGAACGTGGTCATGCCGACGGTGGCCCCTTTTTGTATGGTGCCGTTCTGAATCGCTTCGTTCAGGGCGATGGGGATCGATGCGGCGGAGGTGTTGCCGAAGCGCTCTACGTTGACAATCAGCTTCTCTGGCGGAACCTTGAAGCGCTTCGCGATAGCCTCAATGATACGGTTGTTGGCCTGATGGGGGATGATGAAATCCAGCTCCTCGGCACTGAGGCCGGCTTGTTTCAGCGCTTCGTTCAGGGCTGCAGTCATGGAAGTGACCGCATGGCGGAACACTTCGCGCCCCTGCATATTGATGGTGGCGAAGTTGTTCTGCAGATCTGCCGGCGTCAGAACGTGCTGACTCCCGGCGGGGTTATAGAGCAACTCGCTGTAGCGCCCATCACTGTGGATGGTGGTGCTCAGAATCCCGTTGCCACCTTCTGCCGCCCCCAGAACTACAGCACCGGCCCCGTCTCCAAAGAGCACGCAGGTGTTGCGATCTTCCCAGTTGACCATACTGGAGAGCATCTCCGCTGCGACCACAAGGACCCGCTGATACGCACAGGTCTGCATCAGGCTTCTGGCCAGGTGCAGCCCATATACAAACCCTGAACAGGCTGCGGAGATATCAAATGCCGCAGCTTTGGTGGCGCCGATTTTTTCCTGTAGCAGGCACGCCATCGCGGGGAATTTCATATCCGCACTTACCGTGGCGACAATGATCAGATCTATCTCTTCAGCCCGAGTGGCGGCGCGTTCCAGCGCCTGCGTTGCCGCGTCAGCGGCTAAGTCCGACAACGAACTGCCAGGTTCGGCGATATGGCGCTGGCGGATCCCCGAGCGTTCGACTATCCACGCGTCACTAGTGTCTACCATCTGTTCCAGATCAGCATTGGTGAGGATCCGCTGCGGAACGGCGTGCCCACTGCCTAGAATCTGACAGGTCTGCATGATGTATCCCCTTTTAGCAATAAGTTAAGCTGGTGTTTTATTGTATTTGCGTATCTTTGCTGTTGCCCTTCATGTAGATCAGGGTGGGCAATTTGCGCAGGTGGAGCGGAACAGAGTGGTACTCAGGTACCGATCGCCGCGATCCGGCAACAGGGTAACGATCGTACCGCGTTTCATGTGCGCTGCAACCCGCAGCGCTCCAGCCACCGCCGCTCCGCTTGACATCCCCACAAACAGCCCTTCGTGGATGGCGAGATCGCGCGCACAGTTAAACGCCTCATTATCCTGAACAACCAGCTTGTCGTCAAGGTGTTCGGGGAGATAGAGCTCCGGCACGATCGATTCGTTCATATTTTTCAAGCCCTGCACCTTGTGGCCGAGGGTGGGTTCCACCCCGACTATGCGGATGGCTGGGTTTTTCTCTTTCAGATAGCGCCCCGTCCCCATGAGAGTGCCGGAGGTCCCCAGGCCGGCAACAAAGAGGTCCACCGCCGCATTGCTCTGATGCCAGATCTCCGGGCCGGTGGTTTCATAGTGTGCTTGGGGGTTGCTCGGATTAGCGTATTGATTGGGCATGTAGTAGCGCTTTGGATCACGTTGCACAATTTCGTGGGCCAGGCGAATGGCCCCATCGGTTGCCTGCCCATGGGCGGAGAGCATCACTTCAGCACCATAGGCCTCCAGGACTGCGCGCCGTTCCATACTTACGCATGGCGGCATCACCAGCTTGACATGAATCCCCAGCGCAGAGCAGATCATGGCCAGCGCGATGCCGGTGTTGCCCGAAGTGGGTTCGAGCAGGGTGCGTTCAGGGCTGAGTTCTCCCCGTTCAAGCGCATCTTTAATCATGTACCATGCCGGGCGGTCTTTGACCGAGCCGCCGGGGTTGCTCCCCTCCAGTTTGGCGAGAATGCGTACATTCTTATGCGGGTTCAGTTTCTTAAGTTCCACCAGCGGAGTATTGCCGATGGCGTGGGTTATATGGAGGTCTGAAAGAGAGCGGTTTAGATTCATAGCTTTACCGGGATCATTTCTAAGGACGCGGTTAATGGCAGCAGTTCAAAGGATACCATGAAGTGGCCCCCCCTTGCAGGCGAGTTTGTCGAGTTTATTTTCCACTGCCGCATCCTCTAGCAGGGGTGGTGCGTGGTGCGCTTTACGCCGGGCGTCGAGCACCAGAGAACCCTCACAGCCCCAGTGTTTATCCACGCAAAAAGCGCCAATACCGTAGATATCCCGCGCCGGATCGGAGCGGGTGAAGGTGGTCCACACAAAGTTGTTGAAGGTTGCGCTGGCAAATGCACTGTCGTCACATAAAACCACGAGCGGGAAGGCATTGATGGGGGCCTGCAGCGACAAGCTGTTGCAGAAGCGCTTCAGGTCATGGGTGGGACTCGACGCGGGGCAACTGCATGCCGGCCCCTGCACCAGCAGCACACCGGGGATGGGCACCGCCGGATGGTCAAAACCTGCGGGGAGGTCGAGATTTTTCGGACACTGCGCCGGCAGCGAACGCCGGGGTTCGCCACAGGCAGCGATAACCACCTTGGAGCCCTGGTTGAGGGCATCCCCGCTGTAATCGAGGGTGTCGATGGTGGTGCAGGTCTGAAAATGGAGATCACGCCGCCAGTCGCAGCGTGACAGGCAGTGCTGCAGAAAGTCGGCAACGGCGTTGATGTCGAGAACCGGGTTATCATGTTCGTTGGCAATAAACAGATATTTTGCCAGCGATAGCTGTCCCTGTCCCAGAATGGCGTTGGCCTGGGTCAACAGTTCCTGGGGACGCTCCACGCGCTGATAGGGGGTGTAACGCTCCGAACCGATGGCCAGCAACAGCGGGTGTACCCCGGCCGCATCCACTGCATGCACCGCCTTTACGCCGGGCAACACCGTCGGGATCAGCTTCCCGGTGAGTTCGTGGATAAAGGTGCCGAAGCTGGTATCTTCCTGGGGGGGGCGGCCGACGCTGGTGAAAGGCCAGATGGCGTCGCTGCGATGGTAGACGCAATGCACATCCATAACGGGAAATTCGTGGGTCAGGCTGTAGTAGCCGAGGTGATCCCCAAACGGGCCTTCGGGCTTGGTGCGCTGCGGATCGATGGAACCACAGATGACAAAATCGGCCTCAGCCGGAAACGGCAGAGGGGCATCACCGCGCGTCATGGTGATGCGGTGTCCACCGAGCAGGCCGGCAAAGCTGAGCTCGGGCATCCCCTCCGGCAGGGGCATAACCGCGGCAATGCTCAGACTCGGGGGGCCGCCGACAAAGACATTTACCGGCAACGGCTTCTGCTGTTGGGCCGCCGCAGTGTGATGCACCCCTATGCCGCGGTGGATCTGGTAGTGCATCCCCACTTCCTGGTCCTGAACGTAGGCATTGCCACCGAGCTGAACCCGGTACATCCCCAGGTTGGAATGGCGTAGGCCGGGGGTGCGCGGGTCTTCGGTATAGACCTGAGGCAGGGTTATAAACGGACCACCGTCATCAGGCCATGAAACCTGCTGAGGCAGTGCGCTGATAGCGCAGCGCTGCTCCAGTATCGGGGCGCGTTTGGTGCTGCGGGGTAGCAGGTGCAGCGCCCCCAGCGGGGTGCGGGCGAACTGCCACGGGCGTTTAAGGGCCGCGCCGGGGTTGATTTTGGCTTCCACCAGGCGCTGGATGGTTGGGAGGGTATCACGAAAGATGAAGCGGGTCCGTTCCAGGGTGCCGAACAGATTGCCAAGCATGGGAAAACGACACCCCCGCACCTTGGTAAACAGCAGCGCCGGGCCTGCGGCAGCGTAGACGCGCCGTTGGATGGCGGCAATTTCAAGATGCGGATCCAATTCAGTGTCGATGCGCCGCAGCTGTCCATGCTGCGTTAAATCCCGCACACAACTCTGCAGATTTTTATATCCCATCTGCAAAACTCCCCTTCTATATGGCGCCCCTTAAGCGTTGGAAAATGAATTGATGCGGCGGATAAGCGCAATAAGATAGCCATGGTTGCGGCGGTTGAAGTCCACCGCCAGACGCGGCAGCTCCCACAGGTCCGGTTCATCGTGCTCTTGCGCAAAGGCGTTGCAGGGACGAAGAGTGCCGCCCGCGGTTAACAATTCGTGAAACTCTTCCTGCAATGTCGCGATCTGTGCGGCACTTAATTGTTGGTTGAGGCGGATCACCAGGGTGCCGTTGACATAGCGGCTGGAGTGATATATCCGGTAGAAATCATTGATGACAGCAACGGCTTCCTGAATATTGCTGGTGATGGTAAACAGCCCAAAATCCTCCCCGGAGATCAGGTTGCGCGGCAGTAGCACGTTGCGCATGAACTGAAACAGGTCTTCCCAGTAGGTGCTGTCGTCATCGTCGATGAGTACCAGCGGTACGGGGGAGGTTTTCCCGGTCTGGATCAGGGTCAGGGCCTCCATCGCCTCGTCCAGGGTGCCGAATCCGCCGGGGAACAGGGCTATGGCGTGGGCCTCTTTGAGGAAGGCGACCTTGCGGTTGAAGAAATATTTGTACACCAGGGTGCGGTCACTTTCAGCCATCACTATGTTGGTGCTCTGTTCAAACGGGAGGCGAATATTGACCGCGAAGGAGTTTTCCGAGGTCGCCCCTTCGTTGCCGGCTTCCATGATGCCGCCGCCGCCGCCGGTAATAACCATGTAGTTGTTTTCGGTCAGCAGGCGCGCGAATTTAACGCACTTCTGGTAAATGGGCTCTTCGGGCCGAGTGCGGGCAGAGCCGAAAATAGTCACCTTGCGCCGGTGGCGGTACGGGCTGAACACCTCGCTGGTCATGCGCATCTCATTCATAGTGGTGCGGATCAGCTTCAGGTCGGCGAGGTAATCGTTGGAGACCCCAGCCTTGAGGGCACTGATGATCATGTCGCGGATGATCTTGGGATGATACACCCCCACAGTTTCAAGAAGTTCATCAATTCTGGTATCAACTACGCCGTTTTTGCGTTTAAAGGTCAAATCCATGTTAAAAATCCATAGAACTGGGTTAATAAGTCACTTGGCAGTGGGGCTATTTTCGGGAGGCGCCCTCTAAACAGACCGCGCAGATTGAAGCTTGTGTAACGTTGATCCGCTTGTAGTGTAGTGGGAGTGGAAAATTTATGCTGTTTAGCTTACGGCGCAACTGGTAACCAAGGCTTCTCAGTGTTTGTTGCGTGCAGATTGCAGCATAAAAAGCTGGGCTGAGGCGCCGGATTGAGGCGAAAAGCGCTGGATAGATGTAGATGCGGCGCACATTAAAAAAGGTCGAAGAAGCCCATAAGCCGGGTTCTGTTCCGCGGTTCTGTTACCAAAACCGCAGTGGCGATCATTCCTCTAGAGCCGCCGTTGCCGACGGCTTCAAGCAGCCAACCCGGAAGCCTCGGGCGGACCGCCCTCAAACGCTTCTCTATTTGGCCTTGCTCCGGATGGGGTTTACCTAGCTCCCGACGTCACCGCCGGGACTGGTGAGCTCTTACCTCACCGTTTCACCCTTACCTGCACCTGAAGGGGTACAGGCGGTCTGTTTTCTGTGGCACTTATCCCTGGGGTCACCCCCGGTTCCCGTTAGGAACCATCCTGTCCTGCGGAGCCCGGACTTTCCTCCCGTTTTATCC